>JANMVK010000374.1:0-2655 GCA_031392725.1 Pseudobdellovibrionaceae bacterium | reverse complement strand
AAACTGGCGAACGCCAAAGGAAGCGATGAAGGAGCTGTTGCGTTAGAAGTTAGAATCTACCCCGGGCCAAGTAGAGGGAGCGCGTCCAGCATTTTTTTGTCCGCATTCTAACCCTGAGTAATACGAGTCACGCCTATCACGCCTTTTAGTTTTCCTAAATCGCTCATCACCTCGGACAACTGGCGCGTATCGCGCACATTCACATCGAACGTGCATATGGCTTTTAGATCCTTGGTGGTGCGGGCCTGGGCATTGAGAATATTAATGGAATGAATGGCGAAGACCTCGCTCATCAACTTCAACAATCCCGCAGTGTCATGTGAAACCACCCGAATCGTAACCGTTCGCCCCGCCTCCGGCGATTTAGTTCCACTCCAACCCACATCAATGCGCCGATCCTGATCCATCTCAAAGGATTTTGGACAATCCGCACGGTGAATGACGATGCCGCGGCCGAGAGTGATAAAACCTAAAATCGGATCGCCGGGAATTGGGTTACAGCACTTGGCAAAACGCACAAGCACGTCGTCCATGCCGTCGACTTTAACCAAGGACGCTGTTTGCCGTTTACGGCCTACAGCGGCCTGGAAGGCGCGCTTGAGGAAACTGGGTTCTTCCTTCGGCGCTTCTTTTTCCGCCGGCATTTTGATATGCAGGCCATCCATCACGATTTGTGGAGTGATGGTGCCGAAGCCGACCTTAACCAGTAAATCTTCTTCGGTGCTGCAGCCGTGATCCTTCATAAACGTGGCGAAATCCGGCTTTTCCACAGCTCGTGCGATGGAGGTACCCGCTTTGCGCAGACCCTTCTCTAGAATTTCTCTACCAAGACCGGCCGCGCGGATGCGCTGTTCGGCTTTTACGAATTGGCGGATTTTAGATTTAGCCTTAGTGGTGACACAACTTTTAAGCCAATCCTTGGACGGCGTTTGAGTTTTACTTGTGATCACTTCAACCGTGTCGCCATTTTGTAACCGGTGTTTTAGTGAAACCAGCTTACCGTTCACTCGCGCGGCCACAATGCGGTTGCCTACGTCGGTGTGAACGCCGAAAGCGAAATCAATCGGCGTCGCACCTTCAGGGAATTCTTTGACGTCCCCTTTTGGCGTGAACACGTAGATCTCGCTGTCGAACATGTCGGTTTTAAAATTTTCTAAAAATTCATCGGGATTGGACGTGGACTGATGCTCTTTGATCAGCTCTCTAAGGCCGTTAAAGCGCTTCAGCGTCTCGGGGTCGATTTCGCCGTCCTCGCCGTCTTCCTTGTAACTCCAGTGGGCGGCAATTCCCTTCTCGGCCACTAGGTGCATTTCAAAGGTGCGGATTTGGATTTCAATGCGTTCGGCTTGGGGGCCGATCACTGTGGTGTGCAGCGACTGATAGTTATTATTCTTCGGCATGGCGATAAAGTCTTTAAAGCGGCCGGGAATGGGTTTCCATAGTGAGTGCACTAGGCCTAGCACTTCATAACATTCCGCTAGTGAATTTACGTTCACGCGGAAGGCCAGTACGTCGAAGACTTGTTCGTAGTCGATGTTGCGCATATGCATTTTTTTGTAGATCGACCACAAGTGTTTGGGGCGGCCTTGCACTTCGAATTTTATTTTTGTGCGTTTATCGATTTCGGTGTTTAAGATTTTTAATACGTCTTCGATATATTTTTCGCGCTCTTTGCGTTTGCGCGCTACTTTTTGTGCGAGCGAATAATAGGCTTCCGGAAATGCATATCGAAATGACAAATCTTCCAGTTCCACTTTGATTGAGTTTATGCCCAATCGGCTGGCTAACGGTGCATAGATATCGAGCGTCTCGGTGGCGATGCGCGCTTGTTTGTCCGGAGGCATATGATTTAGCGTGCGCATGTTGTGTAAACGGTCTGCTAGTTTCACTAGTACCACCCGCACGTCTTTGCCCATGGCTACGATCATCTTGCGGATGTTTTCGCCTTGTTTTTCGTGGGTGTTGCGGAATTTCATCAGAGAGATTTTTGTTACGCCGTCGACTAGGCGATGCACGACCGGGCCGAAATTTTTCTTGATGTCTTCGAGGGTGACTCCGGTGTCTTCGACTGTGTCGTGCAGTAAGCCTGTGGCGACTGTTGGTAAATCCAAATGCAGTTCCGCTAGAATTGCGGCCACACCTAACGGGTGAATAATGTAGGGATCACCACTGCGGCGAATTTGTCCGCTGTGGGCTTTTTCAGAAAACTCGTAGGCTTTTTTTATAAAGGCGAAATCGGCTTCGGGCGAATATTTGCGGATGATGTCGAGGAGTTCATCGACGGACTGAGGACCGGTTTCAACGACCTTGGGATCTGCAACGGCCTCACTCATTCAGTACTTAAGTCCTTCCTTATCTATTCCGCCTATCTATATAAACGGAATAATCGGCTCTGGACTCAACCCTTAAGATCGCGCTGGACCTGTTGGTCGGGGCTCATTCCTTCGGGATCCAGAGTATCAAAATAAACTGATCCGGCGGCCACTTCACGAAGGGCGTTCACGACATGCTTGTTGTTCTTGCCGGGTGCCGTGCAAGTGTCACCCTTCATCAATTGCTTCGAACGCTTGGCGACTAACAACACCAAAGCAAAACGGTTGTTCACCTTATCTAAGCAATCTTCGACGGTAATTCGGGCCACACACAACTCCTAAG
>JANMVK010000366.1:0-2183 GCA_031392725.1 Pseudobdellovibrionaceae bacterium | reverse complement strand
ATCGGCTCATCGCTTTTTTTAGTGAACAGCTCCGGGCGCAGGAATAGGTTGAGGTCGGCTTCGCGGATATACAGCTGCGCCAGGCGGAATTCTCCCCGCAGCAGCGGAAAAATCGCCAGGCGGGCGCCCGCGCGTTTTATTTTCACCGGCCCCAGGTAGCGGTCGTAGGGCGGTTTGACCATGACCTGCACGTCTTCCAGCACGATGCTGAGTGGAATCAAATGAAAATTAAGTTTGTGGGCCCACACGCGCACTGGCGAATGTTGTTGCGTGAGCTTTTCCACTTCGATCAGCAAAAACGCTTCGAGCTTGGGCAAATGGTAATTGTAAGAAAACCCCAATAGGAAACAGAACGACACCAGCAGCGCCAGACGGAAAGTCCAATGTTGCGTGAGGTGGCCCGTCATTCCCAGCCCGCTCCTTGGGTCCACTCGAGGATCAGCGCGTGCGCCGACCGGTAATTGGGCCGGACGCGCACGATACTTTGCATAATTTCAAGGGCCGCGTCTTTTTGGCCGAGTTCTTTGAAACATTGTGCGCGCATGTAGGACACCGAGAACGAAGATTCGGGATCTTCGGCGTATTTCAATTCGAGGCCGTTCAAATGTTCCATGGCTTCAACAAAACGGCGCCCCGAGATCAGCAGTTCGGCTTTGATCCACTCGTTGGCGGGAGTCATCGGCGCCCAATTCAGAATATCCAGCCCGCGCTTGTACTCATTCATAAACATGCAGGCTATAGTGAGATCGGTGGCGAAGTCGCGGTTCTCCATGGCGATTTTTTCGCCTTCACTTAAAAAGCAATTGAGCATTTCCTCATCTTTGCTGGAATTCTCAATTTCAGTGCGTTCGAGTTTTTCATGACTGAGCGTGGCCATATGCGTGGCCAAAACCTCGCGTGCCCATTGTTCATCAAAATCCTGTTTGGTTTGTTTGAGCTCATTGTCGTCAGGATAAAGCTCCAGCATCCGGCGCAAGACGCGTCCGGCCTGTTCCACCAGGCGCTGGCCTTTTAAAAAATTAAACTTATCGAGCATGCCTTCTTTGGCTTTGCGGTTCTCGCTGACGCGTTTTTCGAGAATTTCCTTGCGGATCAGGTTAAAGCGCTTGTCCCACTTGTCCCAACCGCGCGCGCTGAGCAGCTCCTCGGTGGCGCCTTGCTTGCGCACGCCCTTAAGCATCGACTCCACACCGGTGGTGCTCGGGCGCAGTTTCGCATCGGCGGTCATTTCAATCATAATATCGAACGGCACCCGGGATTTTGAACCGAGGGACTCAATGAGGGCGTGTAGAATGGTGGATTCTTTTCCCCAACGGTAAAGAAAGTGCCACAGCGCGCGTTTTTCTTCCCAAGGTTTTTGCGGATTGAGGATGGCCTTAATCAGGTGGCGCAAAAGATCCGCGCCGCTGGGTTTTCGCCGCAGCAGTTTTCGGATCTCAAGCTCGTTAATGGCTTCCACGTTGCCGCCCTTTGTCGTCGCTTCCCGGTATTAGCCTATCCTTATAATTATCCTAAGGATTTCAGTCCACCGCGAGGCCTGACAGGCCGCGTTTTATTTCAGGTTCACGCGTTCGACGTAGGTCCCGTCTGTGGTGTTGATTTTTAGCATGTCACCTTCGGCGATATGCAAGGGCACTTGCACCTCGGCGCCGCTCTCTAAGGTGGCCGCTTTGTACGTATTGGTGACCGTGTTGCCTTTGTGGCCGGGATCGGTTTTCGTAACTTTCAATACCACCGACTTTGGTAGTTCCACACCGACCGCCCGGTCGTTGAAGAAAACCACTTTCACTTTCAAATTTTCCGAGAGCCAGTTCGCGGCATCTCCCAGCATATCGGGGTCCAGGGAGATCTGCTCGTAACTACTTTGGTCCATAAAATTGAAGCCGTTTTCGTCTTTGTACAGGAAGTCCATGTCCTTGAAGGCCACATCCGGCACGCCGAATTTTTCGCCGGATTTAAAGGTGCGCTCCAAATTTGAGCCGTTGATCAGGTGCTTGAGTTTGGTGCGGGTGAACTGATTGCCCTTGCCGGGCTTCACGTGCTGAAAATCCACAACGGAATAAGGCTCGGCATCAATTAGAACCTTCAAGCCTTTTTTAGCCCGCCCCGCCCGTCGTACTGCGTGAAGACGTTGTCCTCGCCGCGGGGATAGTGAAACTCGCGCGTGCCGGTCCGCACGATGA
>JANMVK010000356.1:0-8273 GCA_031392725.1 Pseudobdellovibrionaceae bacterium | reverse complement strand
TGATGAAGGCTGTTGAGTTCTTAGAGCAGCAGGGAGTGTCCTGCGAAGTGTTGGATATGCAGACTTTGCGGCCGATGGATATGGAATCGGTGCGCGTTTCCGTGCGTAAGACCGGACGTCTGTTAGTGGTGAATGAGGCTTGGCGCTTTGGTGGCTTGGCTGGGGAGATTGTGGCTTCGATTGCTGAGGATCCCAGTTTGACTCTGAAGGCTCGGCCGATGCGTTTGACCAATCCTGATTTTCCTTCGCCTTCGACTCATGCTTTGACGAAGTTTTATTACAATGGGCCGCACGAAGTCTCAGCGGCCGTTGGCCGTTTGCTCGGTAAGGACCTAAATTTAGCGGCGGTCTCGGAATATCAGAACCGCCGCGTGCATGATGTGCCTGATCAGAATTTTAAGGGGCCGTTTTAGTCAGATTCAACCGACATTCGGATAGTTCGATCCGGTTATCGTTCGCACCGGCTTCCAAATTGAATTCATTAGCTCCCCGCTAAGATGCCGTTTTTGCATAAGAACCCAGTGATGAAGACATCCTCTTTACTTATATCAATATATAAGTTATATTCTCCTATAAGTTGACTCGCATGCAGTGGCGGGTCGAGATGACACCTGAATCTGAAAGCAAATTAATTTCTGATTTTAGGTCTGGAGATATATCGAAATTAGACGTGATAATTATTAAACAGTGGGTTGCGGAGATGGAAGACAAGGGACTCGAACCAACACAACGTAATGCAAACTGGCGCGATCACCGTTTGTATGGACGCTGGTTCGGTCAAAGAGCGATCTCCTTTTCTTACGAAGGTCGATTGATCTATAGAGTGGAAAAAATCAGCCGAGTAATACTGGTGGTTCACGTCACTCACAACCACAACTATTAGCATTTCTGGAGAAAATCATGAGCAAACGTATGATGGATGTCTTGAATCGATTAGTCCCGGATGACCCAACTCCAGGATTGATGTTACGGGCCTTCCGAAAGCGCGAACAGCTAAGACTCAAAGACATGGAGTTCATTACCGGCATCAAAGAGAGCAATTTAAGCGCCATTGAAAATGGACACATCGCAATGACTCAACACTATGCCGAAATCTTTGCTGCGGCCCTTGCCGTCCACCCGTCGGCTTTCCTTTATCCCGATGGAAAGTTTGCTAAAGACTCCAACCTGTTGGCAATCGAACGGCGAGCAAAGAAGATGCGTCGAAAAGACTAAGGCCTGGTTAATACTCTATTTAAGAATCGCAGTCACAGCCTTCATAAGCTGCGCTCGAGAAACTGAATTTTTATTTCCAATAATTTTGGTTTTCAGGCCGGCGAACACATTCCCTAAAAACGGAATCAACTCAGGCGGACTCCCCACTTTGATCAGCATCGAAGTCAAACAGAAGAATGCATCGCCCGCACCGGTCGCATCGACGACATTGTCAGCAAATGCTGGAGAGAAATACTCCTTGTCCGTGCCACCTGCAAAGTAATAGGAGCCGTTTGGCCCGAGGGTCATAGAAACGGAAGCTTCAAACTTTTTTAATTCCTTACAAGCCTGACGGCCAATATCAAGCGGCGCCGAAAGCCGGTCATGATAAGCAATCCGCGCTTCGCGCGTATCCAAGCTTAGATAATTGTACCGTTTGTGTTTGCGAAAAATATTAAAGCCGTAGTTTGAAGAATTTGTCTGTACGTTGAGCGCGGTGAATGGCTTGATTTGTTCTGCTGCTTCCAGAACTCCACCCTCAAATAAGCCATGGCCAAAATCCGCCAACACGACGGCGTCCATATTTTTGGTAATGTCCGTAAGGGTCTTGCAAAATGCAGAGGGCGAATTCGAGGCCCACTGATCCGATCTCAAATCGGTGATTTCAAAAATTCTTTGTGATTTATCTACAGCGATATAACGAACTTTGCGCGGGGTCGGGATATTTTTGACTTCCCGAGTGTGAACAACCACCCGCTTGTCCATTTTGCTCTTCAATACGTCCTGAAAATAAGGCTCTTCGCCATGGGTAATAACAAGATTTACTTCCTTGGTGAAATCCGCCAAGTGGTTGGCAATCGCCATGGATCCACCCGCGTAATTTTCCTCGTAGAGAAAACGCGCGGATATCGAGGGACTTTTGCTCGAGATATTTTCCGGAACACAGAACCGGTAGGTGTCGACGATAGGCTCGCCCACCACGCAAATCCGTTGTTCGGCGACGCGGTCCAAAACTTCGTTGATCGTCTTTTCGCCGCCCAGATCCAAAACTTTATTGATCGTTTTGAGCTGATCCTCGGTCCAATTGATAAAAAATCGGTTAATCAGCGCCGACGAACTGAAGGTTTCATCCTCGGTAAAAACAAGCTTGCCGCCGTGACGTTCCACAGCTTTTTCTTCCTCGAAAATTCCGCCGGTCACGTCTTTAGTTTTATCGCGGTAATCGGGACCTTTTACATAAAAATGGGGCTTTAATTTGTCAATCGAGGGCACGGCGGTGGCATGGCTGCTCACCGCTACAAAATCCACCGCCTCAAGCGCGGCTATCACATTGGCGCGGATGCGGTCGGTAAAGTAAGGCCGGCCCGGACCTTTGTTTACGAAAACGTCAGTGGTGATCGTGACCACCAAAAGATCGCCAAACTCTTTTGCCGATTGAAAGTAAGAAAGATGTCCCGCATGGAGCACATCAAACACTCCATGACATTGAACGATTCGCTTATTGGGAAATTTTCCGCGCAGGTCAGCCAGAGCATTAAACTCAATCACTTTTTCATTAGCCATTAGTTGGGCCTCACATTTGAAAATTGAGAACGGGCGATTAAACAATCACGAGTGGCGGGAAAGGCGGAGCCGATCACGGCCTTCAAGGTTGAGGACACCGCGCCACGCAGCGGGCTATCCCACACCATATCGATTTCTACGTTTTCATATCCCGCCTGCGCCAGAACCTTGGCCAGCGTGTAAGGGCTGAACCAATAACGGTGATCGGAATTGATATATTCGCGGCGACGGAGAGTGTGAACTAGATTTTGAAAGCGAAAGGCATTGGGCGTGGTGGTCACCAGCGCATCAACAAAACCAGAAAACTTTGTCCGCACGGCCGCCAAAAACTCCACCGGATTATCGACGTGCTCGATCATTTCGCCCAGAACCAGGTAGTCAAATTTTTGGGACTTAAGAGCTCCAGGAATTGCATCCTTGATAATGTCTAAGCAGTAAAGATCGCGAATGCCCAATTTTCCAAGATGTTCAATGCCCTCTTTATTGATATCAAGGCCGACGCAATATTCCGCTGAGCCCGTGAGAATTTCATGAAGCCAATTTCCGCTTTTCCGTTTTTCCTCAATCAAGGGAAGATGATCTACGCAACCAACATGAATGATCCGCTTGCCTTTGACCAACTCCCGCAAGTACCCGAGCCGGTTCGTCGTTGATTTCAGGCTGCCCACGCCTCCGAGAGGGAACATCAGTCCGCTGGTGAATTTTTCGCCTTTTAGAAAAGACGCGTCCGAATCCGTAATTTTCATTTTTCCCCACCATCTCCCACCAGAGAGTAATATCCGCGGCGCAATTTGCGCCCCCATGTGTACGGACGAATATGGACCTTGCGTAAACAAGCGGTTCCGAACTCCACAAAATAATGAGCCCACGCGCCCCAAAAACCAAAATATTTTCTACGGATCACAAACAGCTCCCGCGCCTTCCAAAAATCTGTTTCCGGATTGTTGGTGCGCCCGCCGAGTGAAAATGAAACCGTGATCTCTTTCATCACGCGAATATTAGTTTGGCGTTCAATTTTTAAATAGGCGAACAGCTCATAGTCGTTCGCGACCTCGGCTCCGCCATCGAAGCTGCGTTCGTTGAGAGTCTCACGGCGGAAAAATGCGCCCGGCAAATGCACGGTCATTCCGCGATGAAGCCGGTCAGGCTTGCTGAAGCTGGTGAATGTAGGGACATCGCCGGTTGGATCAAACACTTCAAGACCCGCGCATAAGACTTCGGTTTCGGGATGATTTTCAAATTCCTGAATCACCCGCCCAAAAACCTGGTCATTGTAAATGCGGTCATCGGAACACAAAAAGGTAATCAACTCGCCGGTGGATTTTTGAAAACCCGCGTTCATCGCGTCTGTGGTGCCTTTGTCTTTTTCGGACTGCCAAAATGTGATTTGAGAATTGTACCGCTCCAGCAATTCACGGGTGCCGTCTTGCGAGCCCCCATCCATCACGATAAGTTCAAAATCCCGGTGTGATTGAGTCAAAACGCTCTTGATGGCGAGCTCCAAAGTGGACACCGAATTGAAGCTAGGAACGATCACGGAGATTTTCATATTACCTCCGCAAATTCCATAACTTAAGTGTATTAACAGTTGTGCTCATTGCCATAATTAGATAGGGATACTCGCAACTGTTAACCATGGAGTCAACGAGCCAATGAACCGGTATCGGGAGTTCTTTATTTTGCTGGCCATGCTGGGCAGCCTGTTCGCTCCCTCCCTGGTGACCGCCTTTCTCCATCACGACCAGTACCGCTACTTCCGGGAGGACTTTGGCGATCCCGAATTCAAGCAGCATTGTTATAATGACTCGGAAAACGGAAGCATCCGAACCCTGGGACGTCCGCTCGGGGCCAAGCTAGAATGCTTTGTTTTCTTTCACGTCCACAAGGTTCGGGATTTGACCTATTTTCGTGTACTGGTAGTCATCGGTCTTACCCTTACGGCCTTGATTCTATCAATCTGGATGCAGGGAATGCAGGTTCAGCCTTGGCCGGCAAGGTTGTTGGCCGTCGGAATAATGGCTCTGCCCGGCGGGCAGAACGCGGTCTTTATGACCAATCTACCCAACGCCCTAACCCCCCTATTGGCGATGAGCGCCGGCATTCTCGCCCTCAGAAAACTATCTTTGCGCAGCCACATTCCTGCTTTTTTACTTCTCGGCATTGCCTATTTCACCTATTCGCCAATGATTTTTCAATTTTTTGTGCCTTTGGTGATTAGCCTTATTCTCGACCAGCGCTCGCGCGACAAATTGTGGAAAATTACTGGGCAATCACTTTTTATTTTCGCGGCGGCATCGGCAGTCTTCTTTCAATTTGGCCGCAAAAAATTCCTAAGCAATCCAAACGCAATGCCGGAAGCTTACCAGATGAGAATTTCGCCATCCCTCATTCCAGAGAATATTCCGCGCTTTTTACACTCGGTTCTGCCAATGGAATTTAAAGCGTGGGATGTTTATTCTGAACTCTTTGGACCCGTGCTCCTGGCAATCGGGCTTATCACTTTGGCGCTTCCTTCTCCGCGCCGCAAAGGCGCGGCCGTATTGGGAATTTTAATTTTTTTAGGAGCTAATACTTTGTTTCTAATGACTAATGCTTACGTTTTATATCGGGTCGCGTGGCCGGCCATGGCTATGTTGCTGGTGCTCAGTTTTGGTCCCAGCCTCGTAGCACGAACCATTTGGTTGCGCGGCGCTGCGATGGCCGCATTGTCCGCAGGTCTAATGCTCGCTGGACTGAATAATTTCCGAAATGTCGGAAACAGCCGTATGGAATTGGACATGGTGATGGCAGCTCTCAAAGATGCCGGACCTGTCACTAGAATTCATATTGTGGCTCCGCCATTCAAAACCAAGGGCTTTAATGGGTTTCCATCTCTCACAGATGAAATTAATGTGCCCACGACGTCCTACATCCCCGGCTTCTTTGCCGATGTCATTCAGACGGCCTACATCGAACTCGGACAGAATCGAATCATAGTGTCTGGCAAAGAAATTCCTGAATCGCTGGACAACGTTCGAGAATTAATATTTGAACCGGCCCCGGGCGGAAAATATAATCTCCTCCATAATCAAAAAATTGTTGGAATCATGAATGAAAACTCGCCGAAAGTTAAACTCTTGCCCTGGGAGGCAAAAGGAAGGGTCACCGATAACGGCAAAACCTTAGATATGTGGCTCCTGGGGCAATGGAAAAAAA
Source organism: Pseudobdellovibrionaceae bacterium (assembly GCA_031392725.1). GTDB lineage: Bacteria > Bdellovibrionota > Bdellovibrionia > Bdellovibrionales > UBA1609 > JALHOQ01. The sequence continues at coordinate 2,321 of JANMVK010000356.1, read as the reverse complement.
TTGTAGGACCCGAAGACAGTCTTGCCGGCCGCTGGTCCATTCATTTTCCAGATCCGGTCGTTTATGTAACCATCGGCCGCTCCGGCGAACCGGGTCCCCTAAATGCTTTCGTAATTGGCTTAGACCGGCACCAATGAAGATTAAGTTCACCACCATCCTAACTTCACTGGTGATAGGAATTTGTGTCTCCGCGCTCTACTATGGGTTTCGGGGAACCGCCCGATATTACTGGGATGACACGTCAACGCTCGCCAATGCGTATCTGCACAAGCCCTCGCCAACTCCCTCGACTCTTGCCCTGCTGCCTCCCTGTTTTGCCGGCATTCAAGGTGACGGCTACCGTCCCGTAAGCTGCTGGATTCGCGACCTAGGCCGAAGAATGGGGCTGGAGGAGCCGGACCGTTATTTAAAATTCTTTGTTGGCATAAATGCGATTTCCCAAGGCGTAATGGCAGCTCTGTTGTTTTTAGTTGGATTCTCGCTCGGATTGCCAATCGTATATTCTCTGTTGAGCACTTTACTTTTCGTGGCATCGACTCCCAATCTCACCGGGGCGCTGGTTATTTCCTCGGGGATTCAATCACTGGTGCCCATTTGGATGTGCGCGGGAGTTTTGGCGTTTTTAGCCGCACGGCGCACGGGCCGCGCATGGCCGGCCCTCGTTCTAGGCGCGATTTTAATAACTGGCCCGTTCGTACGGGAGTTTCTTGGGGTCTTGCCTGTTATTTTGATTTTTTTAGAGTGGTCCATTTACCAGCGGAACCGATGGTGGATTATCTCCCTTGCACTCGCGGCTCTCCATGCCTTGTTTCCCACCGCTCTTGTAAAACTGCTGTTTTATCCTGAATTGCCATTTGTTTTCGTCGCCAGAATCGGCAATCTCGGGGCTTATGTAAGCAGCGGCCGGCCAAAGCCGAGAATCTTTTTGGATCTGTTCAATCTTTTACCTCCAAGCCTATTACTGGCGGCTGTTCTATTTGGAATTTGGCAATTCTATCGCAATCAAAAGAAAATCAAGAATCCTTACATTAAGTTCCTTCTGTTTTACTTTGCCGCGTCCTTTCTGCCGTTTCTTAAGATCTTCAATGGACAGGTTCATCTGGCTTATTGCCTAGTTCCTCTGTGTTTTTTGATTGGTTTCTTCATATGGCAGGCTTGGATTTTAGCTGGTCAAAGCAAATCATCCTGGAAATTTGCCTTGCTTGTTCTTCTCGCCATCACTTTTACAGATCAGATCGCCAATGTTCATTCTGTCAGAAAAGTTACAAAGGACATGTATGACGAAATTGACCGCCTGGGGAACTGGATGAAGGCGAATATAGCTCCCAAAGACAACGTCATTTCTCAAGCTCATCATTTGGCGTGTGTATTCGTTCGGTCAGGTTTCTATTTCGAGCCGTGGACGGCGCCAGGAGATTTTTTCGGCCGCAGAAAGAGCCTAATAACCGCTGACGAAATTAAAGGCGTGATGGCCTCTCAGCCTGGGTCCTTTTATCTTTTGAACGTGGACATGGTGGACACTCGCGCACGTGAGCCCAGGATCTTGCCATTGCTTCATGATCGGAGAGTCAAAACAAAATCTTTGGGCCAAATCGGACAGCTGACGACTAGATTTCCATTTTTTGACCCTCTGAGAAATTTCCTACCTCAAATAGCCTGGAATTGGACTGGCAGCCCTGATTTGGAATATGATTTTTACCGCGGCCCTTCTATGGACGGAAGGTGGTTTAAATCCGAAGTATCGGCAGTTTATACAATGCATAAGGTCATTGGGGTCGACTAACGGATGTCTAAAATCCCTATAGGCTTTTTAGATTTGGAATCATTCTTGAACCAGCTCGAGGTCTTGATCGCCCACCATCTTAAATGAGGCGGCAAATCTTTGCTTCTGTACCTTCCCAAATCATTGATCGGGCTCCATCCGGTTTCAGTCTTTCTCATAACCCAAAATCCATTGTAGCAAGCGACATCCGAACCAAAGAAATCAGCCACAGCCTTTGTTACGCCAGGGTGAATATTGCGTCCGGTCTTGGGATCAACCACTACATCGCGGCCACAATTGGCCGCACAATATTCTTGGTCCACGTCCTTCCATTGTTCCTCGAGATCATCTCCGCAAAGAATTCCGCCCGTATTAACTAACTTGCCGGCAGCATTTAGGTCCGCCATGACTTCATTGTAGACATGGTTTCCATCGATGTAGATGAAATCAAAATCATCTTCTTGCAGATCTTTTGCCGCTTCCCTAAAAAAACCAACAACTGGCTTTACTAAATTCGACAATCCCATAGACGCGACGTTGTGATTAAACAGGGCTCTGA
>JANMVK010000345.1:0-5112 GCA_031392725.1 Pseudobdellovibrionaceae bacterium | reverse complement strand
GGCGCGGAGTACTTCGGCGCGGCCGAGCTCGCGTTCTACCGCTCCCTGGTGACACTCCTCGCCGCCTTCGCCTTCATCACCGCCACCCGCGGGACGGTCAAGCCGACGGCAACGCCAACGATGTGGCCGCACGCTTGAAAATGCTGGGAAGAGATTGTTATCGCTAGAGATTGAGGGGTTCTTCGGAACCCCTTTTTCAAAAGAAGCGAGTGCCCTTTTCAAATTTGTTGCATTGTGTCAATAACCCGGTTACTATGTAATCGCTTCAAAACCGAGGAACGTGTGTTAGACATTTATAAGTATACGGAATTTCATAAGTTTTTGACCGATGCGTGGAAGGAAAAACGCTCCCGCAATCGGGCTTTTTCCATGTCCGCATGGGCTCGGCAGCTCGGATTGGAGAACTCCAGTCCGCTATCGTTGGCCTTTGCCGGCAAGCGCGCCCTCCCCAAAAAATATCTCCCGCAAATCATCCGCACCCTCGATTTAGACGTGAACCAGGCTCAATATTTGGAAGCCCTTTTGGATTTATGGCGTGCGACTACACCGGAACAACGGCTTCTTTATATTAGCCGTTTAAAAGATCTCGCGCCGGGCGAGGCGTTTAACGGACAGATTGTCGATGAGTTCAAATATTTGTCGAACCCAATCCATGGCGCCATTCTCGAAATGACCGATCTCAAGGAATTTAGGCCCGAGCCACAATGGATTCAGAGCCGCCTCAGTTTCGCCGTCACGCTGCAAGAGGTGAGTGAAACTCTTGAGCGCCTTCACCAATTGAAATTGCTGAAAGCAGACGCAACCGGCCGCCTGGTGAAAACCCACAAGCATCTCACCACCGAACAAGATGTCGAGGATCTCGGCACTCAAAATTATCACAAGGCGATTAGCGAACTCGCCGCCCAGGCCGTGTCCTCACAAGACGTGAATAGCCGGGAATTTAACAGTTACTCTTTTAACTTAACTAAAGCTAAGTTGCCGAAAGCCAAGGCGATGATGCGCGAATTTATTAACGACTTCCTTAAAGAATGTGAAGCACAACCCGGAGAAGGCGATGAGACGTTCCAACTCAGTTTACAGCTATTTAAAATTTCTAAGTAGTGCCCTGTGCTTGCTAATTTTAGTGAGCGCCTGCGAGAAGAGAAATTCTGAACGCACCACCACGCAGCGGGATGCCACGGGCAAAGGCAACGGCGGCAGCGGCATCGGCACTTCACAGGCCGAGATCGATCGCGTTTTTGCAAATCTCAAGCCCAAACTCAAGCTGACGTTTGAAGCGCTTGGATATTTAGTTCGCGCCGAAAAAGCCTCGCCAAAATCAACCGAGCTCGCCGCTTTGCCCGGTTTACAAAAAACCCTGGCGTTAATGACCGATGCCCAAGCCAGCAACGTATTCACCGATGTGGACACGGCAGATAACTTGAGCTTGCAAGAAGCTCCCTGCCGCGACTTTCGCGGCACCTCTAAGGCCGCGGCCGCGGTGCTGCTCGAAGTTGGCGGCAAGATCTGTTTCTCCAGCAAAATGATCCGCGCGGCATCAGTTAAGAATTTCGATAAGGCCGCGGAAATTTTCATCGTGGCCCTCGCGGCCCACGAATTCACCCACCATTTTATTTCCACCGGCGATCACGTTAAAGATGAAAAACTGGCCGTTGAAGTGCAGAACTTTGTCGAGCAGCAATTGATTCGCCGCTTGGAGGTGAGCGCCAAAGATGTAATTTCCATCGACGACTCCGACTATATCGCGCGCTTTTACCAATATGCTCTCGATATTTTCACCTCCGCGGTTGAACAGCCGGGGCGGGGAGAATAGCCATGAAACGCGCGATGCTGTTAGTATTGCTCTCGTTTTCCGTGTTCGCTTGCACCGTTAAGGAAAAGGAAAAAATTATCGTGATCCCGGCCGACGAGCCCGAGGCTGAAGCGGATAAAAACAACTCTCCGGACCGCAATAAAGTGCGGGCCGAAAAGTTAGTGGTTTCAGCTGAGGAGCTGATCACGCCCATCGGATTTATGCTGGCCGACCAGTTACTCGACATGGCGTTAAAAAATGATCCAGATAATCGCAAAGCACAATTTTATAAAGCTTTGGTCGGCCCCATTATGAAATACCGCGGCCTCTTGAGCCGGCTAACCCCGCTTCGCCCATCCTTCATCTCAGTTTTTGAAAAATTGAGCTCGGCGGGAGGAGCGCTTGGCGAATTTCTCCGCGACCGCAACGGCGGCCCGGCGTTTACCAATGAAAATGATCTGCAAAAGTTTCTCGGTGAAATTCAGAAGGAGCAAAAAAAGCTGGCTGACTTTATCGCTAAGAACAAAACGTTTATCACTCGCCTGTCGGTCAGCCATGTCTATGACTTCGACAAAATGATCCGTGAGTGCTCGGTTCATAAGATTTCCGCCAACACCTACCGCCTGACTCCTTGCACTCACATGCAGCAGCTTCAATTGCGGGTAAATCGTGGAGACTGGGAAGTAATGTTCCAGCTAGCGAACAGCGCAAGAATGGGCGCGGCCACGCTGTTGTCCTACAATCTGGAAGGAAGCCTCGCCTACTATGCAAAACATAAGGAATTTAAGACCACCAAGTCCCAAGTCGAATATTTAGCCCAGGCCCCGCGCTTCGGCAAAATTCTGGCCGATCATCAGATGGAACTGGTCAAGGACCGCTCAATCGACACTTACACAGGCATGAAGTGGCTGCTCAATACGCAACCGCAGCTGTGTTCCGTCGACTCACCTAGGAATGAACACTTGTTTAAACGAATTTGTTTAAACAAGGCCGTATCCATCGGACCCGTGCAAGTCGGCATGGCTCAGGGAATTGACCTTATGCGAATGAGCATCGGTGGCAATGGCGGCAAAGTGAAAGCCCTTGTGCCGCGTCCTGGTTTTTCGGGCAACGACGTTTCTGAGATCAATATGGATCTGCTCGCCCTCTATAAATTCCCAGTGGACGATTTACGAACTTTGGTTCCGAAGACGTTCGATGGCTGCGGAAACGCCACGTCTCTAAACGATCCCACTTTCGGCGGCACCTTTCCCGCGGGCAACGCGGATGAATTGCTGTTAAAGAGAAAAGATTGTTATCTCGATCAGCCGGGACCCCGCTAATGCGTTGGACACTGTCGGTATTATTCTTTTTTGGATTTTCCGCGCTGGCGCAACAGGTGATGCATACGGCGAAACTCACCAGCTGTAACAAGAACGCCTGTTCACTATTGGTATCTCCCGAAATTCACCGCTCCAATCTCTCGCCCAATATCATGGCGTTTGCCGATGTAACGTTGGGGATATTTGCCAGCGATGATTCGCATAAACAGCTGCAGTCATTCAAAGCCGCTGACGGCTACTACGATATGCAAGAGCATATCATCGTGCTGCGTGAGCTGCGCGATTCTAAATTTAAAGAATTAATTTACAATCTGGAAACCAACGCGATTACGTACTTCTAGTGGGAAGTGTCGTTACCGCCGTGGCCGGTGGCGTTCAGGCGCGTTTGCGCGCGTGCGAGTTTTCTTTGCATGGTCACAATCTGATCGGGTTCTAATATCGGCTCCATCAGTTTGGTCTGAGCCTCTTTCAGCGCGGTTTCGGCCCGCTGCTTGTCGATCTCAGCCAGGCTCTCCGCGGTTTCAGCTAAAACAGTCACGCCTTCGGGATGAACTTCGCAATAACCCCAGCTCACTACCACCGCAACCAAGTCGGCGCTGCCCTTCAGGCGGTATTTTAAAACGCCTGTGGATAAAGTTGTGATCAACGGCGCATGACCCGGCAAGATGTCGAGTTGCCCGCGATAGCCCGGAACAATGACTTCATCGATTTCCGCATCCGTTAGAATGCGTTTTTCTGGGGTGACTAAGTTCAGCTTAAACATCATGTCGCCAGTTTTTTAGCTTTCTCGAGCACGTCTTCGATGGTTCCCACCATGTAGAAGGCCTGCTCGGGAATTCCGTCATGCAATCCATCCAAAATTTGGCGGAAGCCCTTAATGGTATCTTTAATATCCACATACCTACCGGCCATACCGGTGAACTGCTCGGCCACAAACATCGGCTGCGATAAGAACCGCTCGGCTTTACGGGCGCGGGTCACGACCAATTTATCTTCCTCAGACAATTCATCCATACCCAAGATCGCGATAATATCTTGCAACTCACGATAGCGCTGTAAAAGGGCCTGCACGTCGCGGGCGGTTTTATAATGTTCCTCGCCGACAATTTGCGGATCTAAAATACGAGAAGTAGAATTCAATGGATGCACGGCCGGGAAAATCGCTTTCGCGGCAATATCACGATCCAAGTTAGTAGTCGCATCCAAGTGCGTGAAGGTGGTCGCGGGAGCGGGATCGGTGTAATCATCCGCCGGAACGTAAACGGCCTGCACAGAAGTAATCGAACCTTTTTTGGTCGACGTAATCCGCTCTTGCATATTTCCCATCTCAGTTCCGAGAGTGGGCTGGTAACCCACGGCGGAGGGAATCCGCCCGAGAAGCGCGGACACTTCAGCGCCCGCTTGAGTAAAGCGGAAGATGTTATCCACGAAGAACAAAACGTCCTGGCCGTCGACATCGCGGAAATACTCCGCCATGGTCAAACCGGTTAAGGCCACGCGAGCGCGGGCGCCGGGCGGCTCATTCATTTGGCCGAATACGAGGGCGGTTTTCGCGATCACGCCCGACTCGGTCATTTCCATAAACAAATCGTTGCCTTCGCGTGAGCGCTCGCCCACTCCGGCAAATACGGAGTAACCGCCATGTTCAGTGGCGATGTTACGGATTAATTCTTGAATCAAAACGGTTTTGCCCACGCCGGCGCCACCGAACAAACCGATTTTTCCGCCCTTAGCGTAGGGTGCGAGCAAATCCACCACCTTAATTCCGGTCATCAACATTTCAGCTTGAGTGGACTGATCTTCAAATTTAGGAGCTTGGCGGTGAATGCCCCAGGTGGTTTTTGCGACCACGGCCGGTTTTTCGTCGATCGGTTCGCCAATCACGTTTAACATGCGGCCGAGAACTTCTTTGCCTACTGCGGTTCTAATGGTGTCACCGGTGTTGGTGACTTTGTCGCCGCGGACAATGCCGTCAGTGGAATCCATGGCGATGGTGCG
>JANMVK010000295.1:0-2799 GCA_031392725.1 Pseudobdellovibrionaceae bacterium | reverse complement strand
TTTGATCATTGAGTCCGAGATTGAGAATGGTGTCCATCATGCCGGGCATGCTGGCCCGCGCGCCGGAACGGACGCTGACGAGAAGCGGATTGGCGACGTCGCCGAATTTTTTGCCGATGAGTTTTTCAACTTTCACCATGGCTTCGGTGGCTTTGGCCTTTAAGTTTTCGGGAAGTTTAGAATCATTGTCGAAAAAGGCCTGGCACATGACTGTGCTGATGGTGAAACCCGGAGGAACCGGCAGCCCCATGGAAGTCATCTCCGCGAGGTTCGCGCCTTTTCCGCCCAGGATGTTCTTCATTCCGGCATTGCCTTCGGAAATTCCGGCGGAGAAGAAGTACACAAACTTTTTGCTGGTTTTATCCGTGCCTGCGGCGCTGGTAGCCCGCTTTGCGGCGAGTTTGCCGGCGCCATTTTTCTTCAGCGCCAACTTAGCTTTTCTTGAAGGCTTAGCGCTGGTTTTTTTCAGCGCCTTTTTATTTTTACTCTTGCTCACTGACATTTCTCTCATTCAACACCCGTTTAAAAGTTCGCGAGTTTGTCTTGAATATATTTTTGCAACTGATCCACGCCCACCCGGTCCTGAGTCATTTTGTCGCGGTGGCGGACGGTGACTTTTTTATCTTCAAGGCTTTCAAAATCAATGGTCACACACAACGGCGTGCCGATTTCATCTTGGCGCCGGTAGCGTTTGCCGATGCTGGCGGTTTCGTCGTAGTCGACGTCGTGCCTCAAGGCGAAATCGTTGCGCAGCAAATTGGCCATCTCTTGCAACGGCGGCTTCTTGCTTAACGGCAGGAATGCGATTTCGATGGGTGCGACTGTGGGATGGAAACCCATCACCACACGTGAACCGCCGTCCTTTTCACCGCCGGCACCGGCGGATGCGCCATCATCATTCGCCGCACCGCTGCTCGCCGAGGCATTGGCCGGCAGTTTTTCCTCGCGATAGGCATCGCACATGATCGCCAGCACAAGGCGGTCGCAACCGACCGCGGTTTCAATTACGTAAGGTACAAAGCGGTCTTTGCTGGCTTCGTCGAAGTATTCCAGTTTCTTACCGGAGAACTTGGTGTGCTGGGTGAGATCGAAGTCCGTGCGGTTATGAATTCCTTCGAGTTCATTCCAGCCATGTGGAAATTCGTAGAACACATCAAACGCAGCTTTCGCGTAATGCGCGAGTTCCTTCGGGCCGTGCTCTTTAAATTTTAATTTTTCCTGGCGCAGGCCGATGGTTTGGTAATAATCCATTCTGGTTTTTTTCCATATCTCAAACCATTCCATATCGGTGCCGGGTTTGACAAAATATTGCATTTCCATTTGTTCGAACTCACGCGTGCGGAAAGTAAAATTACCCGGCGTAATTTCATTGCGGAACGATTTGCCGATTTGCGCGATACCAAACGGAATTTTTTTGCGCTGAGAAGTCGCCACGTTTTCAAAGTTAACAAAAATACCTTGCGCGGTTTCCGGACGCAGATACACCACCGCGCCTTCGCTCTCGACCGGACCCATATGAGTTTTGAACATGAGATTGAAATTGCGCGGCTCGGTCACGTCCAGACTGCCGCAACTCGGACACACAACCTTGCCATCTTTCATGGCGGTGTCTTGGCGGAAACGGTTCTTACATTTTTTGCAGTCGCACAGCGGATCCGAAAAGCCGTCGATATGTCCGGACGCTTTCCACACGGTCGGATGCATCAGAATCGCGGCGTCCAGGCCGACGATGTCAATCCTGCGGGTCATGGCTTTCCACCAGCTGAGCTTCACTTTTAATTTTAAATTGGCGCCAAGAGGGCCGTAATCCCAGCAGGAATTAAGTCCGCCGTAAATTTCCGTGCTTTGAAACACGAAACCGCGGCGTTTACTTAATGAAACTAACGTCGATAAATCGTCGAGATATTTGACCTGCATTGGCTAGCACTCCCAGAAATGGAACTGGGATACAATCTAGCGAAAGGACAGTGGGATTCGCAATGTTAGAGCGCTCATGGTGTGGTGTGGCAAATGGCTCAGTCCACCCTGGACGAGCAGTCCGGTTTTCGCCGAGTTATTTTACCTGCTCGGCAGATGAGAAATAAGCCGGGCCGGCCGCGGGCATGCAAGACTCTTCAAACCAGTAGATCTTGCCCATAACGGGATATTCCTGATCACATTTTATAAAAAATTCGATCAGTTCCTTGCCGCCGTCCTTATCGGGGGAGTGCGTGACGTAAATGTCCGACTGGGCCGCGTTTTTACAGGAATGTGCATTCACTTTGGTGAAATAGTGAACCAGCGCGGCTTTGGTGTTGGTTAGACGGTCGGCCTCGTAACACGGAACGACCGCGGCCGCGCTCACGTTACCCACCAATCCGAGTATGACGGCGAAAAATGCGAGTCTGGATTTCATTAGGCCCCCGTTGGAATGTACCTGCCAACATTCAAGGCAGGATTCATACCGCTGTCAATGGGCCGATTCCAACTAGCTATGCCTCACTTTATGATGGCCCGAACAGAGCAGCTCTAAATTGGGCAGATCGCTCTCGCCGCCCTCAGAAATCGCTTTCTTATGGTGAATGTGGAGGAAACGAGTCTCGTGGCATCGCCTGCCGTTGCCATCGACGAATGAGCAGCGGCCATTTGTATCAAGAGTTAAATAGTGGCATGTCTTCGCCGCGATTGGAGGTCTCATTGCTCGATTCTCCGCCGGGACCGGAGGCTTTCTACTACTCTGTTGAGTTGGGGCTTCTTGCACAGATTTTGGAGATCGTTCCTTTGCCGCACCCCCTACATTTACTGGTCCCGGGACCAGTA
>JANMVK010000251.1:0-9620 GCA_031392725.1 Pseudobdellovibrionaceae bacterium | reverse complement strand
GACCACTCTCGTGGTGATTAGCGCGGCGATGCTCACACCGACCACAAGTAGCAGCACATACTCGACGACAATTTGACCCTTAGCTTGCGCCAGGATAATATTTTTGCATGGACCGATCCGCTTCAAGTGAACTCTCTCCCGGTAAAACCCGTCAGGTCATGATGGTGTTCGCAGTGGCGATCGCGGGCCTGATTGGCCTGGCTGTTTTCAGCCTCAGCAAACTCAGCTCAACGCCCTGGAACTCTTCCCTCAAGGATCCTGAGATACAGGATACTCTTCGGCAGGCCGTCCCGCAATTTCAACATGAGGAGCTGGCCCGCGCTTTAACCCCTAATGGAGCCGAGGGGAAGTGGTCGCTGTTGACCTTTTGGTCAGTGACCTGCGCCCCGTGCATCGAGGAACTGCCCGCGCTCAACGCTTTGGCGGCCACCTGGCAAGGTCCGCCTTTTCAAATTCTAACGGTGAATATTGACGGCGAAAACGCCGAGGCCTTGGAAAATGCCAAACTCTTACTGCAGGAGGAACAAATCACGCTGCCCACGTTCTTCGATAAAACTCAAAGTCTGAAGGCCGCGTTTCAGGTGACGGAATATCCCCGGCATTTTTTGATTTCGCCCACTAAGCAAATTGTTTGGCAAGCCGTCGGCGCGTTTAAGTGGAACGATAATAATGCCCGCGATCAGCTGCTTAAGCTGATGGAGCGGCAGGCTCCTGAAGCATCGGGAGATCCTGGAGAATAATCTTTACGTTGGCGAACAGTTCCTCGAACTGTCCCTCGTTGAGCGGGCCCTTAACTCCCACCACATGATCATCACCCAGACGCTCCATCATCACATTGTGCTGAATGCCCTTCTTGAAAGAGCTCTCGAACAACTCCGTGGTCGGATACAGCATCAGAAACACGGTTTGGCCGTGATGCTTAAAGCTGTTCCTGAAAATGGAGTAAGTCTCTTTCAGATACTGCTGGAGCATAAAGTAAACCTTCAGCGCCGCAGTCTCCTGATGTTGCGCAAAATAAATTCTAATCGGGCCATCAAACACCGCCGCGTTAAACGCCGGTGAATAAAAACGCGATTGGGTCAATTGAATGACCGAATGAGCCATGGTGATCTCCCTGTATGCCTCGTGCAAAGTTGAAACGTCCTTGTCCAACACACCGCTACTTAAAAAACCTTACAGCTCAAGAGTAGAAAAGGTTTCCGATAGAAATCAAAATCTTTTTAAGTTTTTTTTAACTTATTTTAGTTTTTCGCCGCTCTTGAACACTTGTGTAACAGGATGGCGGCCCACCGAGTAGAATAGTTCCCTGGTGGAACAGGCTAACACGCTGAAATCACAGGATTTATTAAGTGTGAGCGATCCGGTCTCGGAATCGCGCCCCAAAGCGGCAGCCGCGTTCAGTGTTAATCCTGTTAAAACTTCCGCTAATGTCATCTTCATCTCCACCCGGGCCAGCACGCCCACCAAACTTAAATCTTGGGTGGGACTGGTTCCCGGATTGAAGTCCGTGCTGAGCGCGACCCGGGCGCCTTCATCAAGCAACTGGCGCGCCGGCGGATAACGCATTTTCAAATAAAAGTCGGAGGCCGGCAGCAACACGGCGGTAGTCGGCGACCCGGCCAAACGTTTAATGGTGTTGCCGTCGATATAAACCACGTGATCCACCGATTGCGGCGTGAACTCAAGCGCGAGATCGGTCCCGCCGAAGGGACTTAGCTGCTCAACGTGGCACGTGATCGCTAGTCCCAACTCACGGCATTTGGAAAAATACAGGCGCGCCAATTCCAAATCGAAAAATCCCTTTTCAATATAAATGTCCACCCGGTCGGCGAGCCTCTCGTCAGCAATGCGCGGAAGCACGGTCTCGAGCATGTAGCTCATGTAGCCCTTGAAGTCGGGAAAATCCGGCGAACGCGAGTGCGCGCCCAAGTAGGTGGCCACAATATCGGGGCCGGTCAGCTTGCGCGCGGTTTTTAAACATTTAATTTCGGTGTCGAGGTCCAACCCGTAACCGCTTTTAACTTCAAGTGTAGTGACACCCTGATTAAGAAAAATATCGGCGCGCTCCTGCGCGATCTTTTGCAAATCCTCCGCGCTGGCCTTGCGCGTTTCTTTGACCGTAGAGAGAATTCCCCCGCCCCGGCGCGCGATCTCCTGGTAAGTCACGCCCTGCATGCGCCATTCGAATTCCTCCGAGCGGTCACCGGCAAAAATCATGTGGGTATGACACTCCACCAAACCGGGAATCACCGTTTGCCCGCCGAGATTGATAAATTCAGCGGCGGCCTCGCCCCCCAGGGGTTCCAGCACCCGATTGGTAAAGCTGGCTTTGGTACCCGTCCAAGCCACGCGTCCGGCACTGCTGACCAGCACGGCATTGTTATGTATCGAAAGATCGGTCTCGCGGACACGGCGGCCGCCCTTGGTGTCGGCACCCTCTAACGTCACCAGTTCACCGATATTCTCAAAAACCTTAAGTCTATTTTTCATGCTTGTCCGCCACTCACACTGCTTTTCCCGTGCACCTTTTTCAACTGTAAGCCTAACATTTAAAGCCCGCGTGAAGACATATATACACTTTGCGTTAGGGGGTGCCGATGATTTTCCAAAGAACTTTTGGATTAGTGGTGGTTTACCTGGTGGCGTTCGCGGCTTATGCCGCTCCCAATCCGGCGGCCTCGCTGAAGTTGTTTCCCGTCACACAATGTCCGGCCGTGGGCGATGAATATGTCAACATGCTGGCCAAACTTGAAACGGTGAAGGCTTCGATCAAGGCCGGCGCCAATTGCGAGAACGTGGCCCTGCAAGTGAAGTCGCTCGAAGATCTGCTGGCGGCCGACCGCGAACGGGTTTTGCAGATTATTGAGAGCGGCCGCACTTCCTCGCTGACTCTAGATCAATCGGAGTTTGTCCGCACCTACGCTGAAAACCTCACCAAAAAAGTCACGGCTCTTTACGATTTGTTCAGCGGCTCAAATAAATGTTTTAAAGACGACAACGCCGAAAGCGGCCTGTCGAGTCTGTCAGGTTTTGTCGGTGAAGCCTCGCGCTTAGTGGCCTCGCTGTCGGGCCCGTGGGGCACACCCATCGCTTTGGCCGGCCATGTGATCGCCGGATTTTTAACCGGGATGGATCAGGTGATGAAATCCCGTGCCGGCTATGACTACAGCAAGCCGGAGAACTGGAAGAACTATGTGCAAAACCTCTGCACCTTCCATAGCTATCGCGACCAGGTTGAACATTTACTCAATCCGCAAGCACGCATCAATCAGTTGCGCACCATGCGCCTGCAGCTCGACACCCGCATTGAACTGATGGGCTCGCGTTGTGAAGAGTGTTCGCGGATCCGGGACTCCTTCACCACGCAAAGTGAAACCAGCGCCGATGTGATGAACGCCGACCAACGGTTCGCTAAGCCGTTTGGCACCTATATGTTGTACAGCGTGGGCATCCGCAATTGGGTGAACAAGGAAATTTCGCGCATCGAACGCGAGTCGGCCTCATTCTGGGCGGACATCTCGGGCCGGCACCTCCTATCGCAGGCGCGCGAGGATCTCGAGCAATTCTTAATCGTGCGCGAGGCTCCCCGCTTTTTGGGCTGGCAGTTGGGTCAAAGCACACGTGACTGGGGATCCTTTAATGGCTTTGCGCTTCAAGAGGGCCGTCCTCTTCACGACCAACTGTCGCGGATTAATCCCGCGCTGGTGAGCGTGCCGGTGCGCTCTTACTTTGTGAATCCCATCGATGTTTTTAAAGCGTTGGTGGTCAGCCCCATTCGCTGGCACCTGGCCTCCGAAAATCAACTGGAGGACGTGAAATACTCATGGACCCATTACCGCGACCGCGGCTTAAGCCGTTTGCGCAATGCCGAAGCTTCGCTGCAAGTGGTGCAGGGTTTTTGTTCGTTCTTTAAACAGGCCGGATATTATTCGTCATCAATCAAGGCCGCATGCACCGCGCCCGGCGCGCTCAATCTCGCGCAGCAGATGGCCGACTTGGATCAGCAGTTGGCGACAGTGGATTTGGGTGGCGTGAATATCGATCCGATGATGTTTGATCCGGGAGCCTCAACTGGCCGGCGGGGGCCGCGCACGCCGATTGAGTCGCTGGGTAAATTTGTTGAGCAGTTGAATCCGCTGTAAGCAACTTCGCCCGGGCCCCCTGACAGCAGGACTTGATCACCGCGGGGACCTACCCCGGCAAGTCGAATTTATTTATTAAAACTTCAGCGGGAAATTTCAGCGATGCGACTGGGGACTGCACCGTCGATGTTAAATAAACGCGAACGTTCCCACGCAAACAACTCGCGCCAAATCACTGAGATAAATTTTAATTGAAGCATTTCCAGCTAATGTGATTTAGCCATTCGGATAATCGTGTGGACTCAAGTTCCAGGCGCGATTACTGACTGCGCTTATGAAAACACTAATCCTCACTCCACTGATTTTTTGTTCCTTAGGTCTGTCCGCGCAAAATCAAGATCCTAAAGCGCGGGCACTACAAATTCTAACCAACGGCTTCACTCTGAACTCGCGAATCCAAAAGCCGCAGTTCGCTTTTTATGAGTCTTGCGAACGAATGACAGCGACCGTGTACGCCCCTGATCCCGTCGACCGGCACGAGCGGGAAATCTCGTTGATGATTATGCGTAAGCGCTGGCCTTCAACCGATCATAAGCCCGCTCCGAGATCGACCCGGTCGGTGCTGATTCTTCCGCCCACGGGCGGGGTTAATCAATTGGATATTCAATGGGCGGAGCAGCTGTGTGACAAGGGAATTGAATCATGGATCGTCACCGCGTGGGACCGCGGGCTACCCGACTACACTTTAGCGGCCGATCTCTTATCCCATGACAAGGCGGGCGTGCGGGGAATTTCCGCCATTCGCCAAATCGCGGTTCATATGAGCGGCCGGCTGGGAATCTTGGGCACCAGCGCGGGTGGAATTCTGGCGGCCGTGGCCCTGGCGGTGGAGCCAAAATTCACCACCGGTGTGTTTATTGCCGCGGGGGCGGACTTGCCTGAGATCGTCTCGAGTAGCGACTTAGCCAATCTGCGCGTTTTAAGAGAGCAACGAATGAGGGTCAACAATTGGTCGCCGGCTGAATACAAAAATCAACTGCGCCAAACTGTGCTGCTCGATCCGGGTCTTTTTGCTGAGGAGATGTCGGCTAAAAAAACGGGTGTAGTCATCGCGTTTCGTGACCGGACCGTCCCAGTCAGGCAACAGCTGCTGCTGGAGATGTTGGCCAATGCCGTCCGCATTTCTTCATTTGACGACGATCACGTAACCTCAATTGTGAAGACGGGCCTTATCGATTCCTACAAAATCGTGGATTTTTTCCGGACTAATCTTTAATTATTTTTTGGCCTCAAAAAAATCAATGCAGGTCACGTACAAAGCCTCTTCTTTCGACGGCCCCACATCTTTGATGTTGGACTTGATCAATTGAATGAAGCGCTCGCGAAACAACTCCACGTCCGCGCGTGAGAGTGAGAACACCACGGAATAGTGCAAATCCTCAGGCGCCGTGCGGAACAGCGAATCCATCGCTTGCAGCCTCCAGTTGGTGTGATGCTTGTTAATATTATCGGCCTCATTGCCCAAATGAATGTGACTGGGCCCCACCTTGTAGCGTCCGTGGTGAATCTCACTGAGGCCCGCCGTGGTTAAAAACTCCAGCGCATTGGCCACTTCCTTTAGCGGCAGGCGGAAATATTCAGCAAGGGCTTCCTTGGTCTGTAATTCGGGAATGGAAATCGCCATATGTATGGCGATGTACTGCCAGGAGCTGTAATACTTCGATTGAAATTCGGGCGGAACCTCGCGCGTGGCGCTCACGCGGTTTTTGATCAGCGAGCGGCGGTTAAGAATTTCGCGCAGTTGCTCTTGATAGTAACCCTTAAGATCATTCGTCCCCGCCCGCGCCGAATTCACCAGCAACTGGAAAAAGTGCGACTCTTCCCGGTCGTGACCAAGAAAGGAATTGGCCCGGATGGCCTGCTCAGGACTGAAATGTTGATGACCGTTTAGAACTTGCGAGACGTAAGCCGTCTGACAGCCGAGATGACCGGCGAGTTTCGCGCGCTGACCGGAACGCTTCTTCCCCAAGCTGAGTTTAGCGTCCAAATAGGCTTTATAGTCCTTAAATTCGTACACAGTTTTCATCAATACCCACAGGTACTTAACAAATTTAAGTTAATTATAACTTACTTTATAAGCATACAGTTAATTTAATTAATCTATCGTCGATATCGACACACTGCTACATTGCGTCAAGACCGAGCCATGAGGCTCTGAAGAACAAAGGATGATTTATGAAAAGCGTAATTTTGATTGTGACCTCCCTCCTGCTCCTGCCCTCCCTAGCTCACGCCGATGCCGGCCTCAACGCCCCATTGGGCAAGCATCGCACCGAGCTTTCGGAGGCGCAGGAGTCCTCTTACCGCGAAAAATCTGAAGCCGCCCGCAAATGGCGGCAGAAGATTTCTGGCGAGAGTCTTGCCGAAGAAGACACGACCCCCATCACCCAAAACCTGGCCCAAAACTTGTAAACCTTTAGGAGAAATAGATATGAAACACCTGTACGTGAATAGAACTCATTTAGTTGCCGTTTTTTGCCTTGCGCTCGCCGTAAGTTGCGCGCCTAAGTCACGAACTGCTGTAAGCGCGGCCCAATCGCCGATTGGCACGCCCACTCCAGCAGCCCCCGTTTCACCGGATGTGGGCGCCCAACCCGCCACCGACTCCAACCTCACCGGCACCAGCAGCGGAGGCGGAGGCGCGGACATCTTGGGGAAACCGATTGAATCCTACAAAAAAGATTTCACCGACCCCAAGGAGTTTCCAGAATTTAATCAGCTCATTGCGCCGTTGCTAAAAGATGTGGCCAAACTTTACCACCAGGATATTTTCGGCCAAGTGGTGAATCATATTCTGAAAAATAGAAGCTGGTATCTGCTACCGGTCGCGCTTAACAAAATTCCAAGCGCGAAAATGGGGATTCCAGCCGCCGCCGATCAATTCGGCTATCAAACCGCAGGCGCCGTATGGATCACATCGCTGCAATACAAAGGTTCCGCATCCGACAAGGCCAACCGCCTGTTGCATGAAATTTTGGTGGGAATAAAAATTATCCGCCATTTGTCGGATTTTGAGCAATGCCGGGCCATGTATGGCTTGGGCCTTGGTGAGATGTCCTCCGATGAAGTTTGCATGCGCTACGACCGCGAACCCCTGCGCTCCGCGGTCAAGCTGAGTGAGGATGATTATGACCAAGTGAGATATGTCACAAATTGGTTGCTGGAAAATCACGGCAAGATGTCGGCCGTGGAATTCGCGCGCGTCATGCATAACAACCGTTTGGTCAGCCATATGTTTAATTTCTTTGAGCGAATTCCGGATCAAAACCCTATGTCACGCAATTCAGAAGCTTACGACGGGCGCATGAGGGATCTCAAGAAAGCGGCCCAGGTCCCGGCCCATTTTTACACGGATTTTGATGAGACCACTCATATCGCCAAGAGCTATTGCCAGATTTATCTAAGTCTGGCGCAGGATCAAAGTGAACTGTCGGTCACTATTCAAGTGAAAAACAAGCAGACCAATGAATTGATCAAAGACCGGTCAGTCAAAATCCCGATCGATAATGTACAGAAACTGAACTTCAATAGCCGCGGCCCTACCAATCCCGCAAATCCTTACAGCAGTTACTATTTCTCGGGACAAAACCTGACCCCGCCGTTTATCAAGGGCAAGAAATTTGACAGCGTGGACATTGGCTTCAGTTGGGGCGAACCCGAGTACGTCTACTCCCACAATGCTTACATCGAGGAAGTGGACCAGAAATGTGGCGATCACTTCTGTGGCCGTTCCAGAGGACCTCGCGACGAAGGTATGTATTGCTCAATGTCTGAAATCCAGCTGCCTTCGGAATATTATAGGTGGCTTGATCTGCCCAAAGCCGACCGCGAACAGCTGGAAAAACGCTGGTTCGGAGGCGAGACCGTTGAAAGCCTTCGCCGCGCCGGCAAATACAATGTCAAAGTTCCCTAGCCGCTAACCCGCGCGCGAGGACTTGTCGATGGTGTCGGTCATGGTCAGCGAGATAATCTGCGCCGCCATCTGGCCGAAGTGATCAATGTAGAACATCTGAATAGGATCTCGCTGCTCCATACGCAGCGAGGTCACGCCGAAAAACTTGCCCTTCATAAAAATCGGGAATACGGCGATCGTTTCAAATTTGGTGTGGGCCATCATCTCCCGCACCGGCGCCATCAGCTCGGACGACTTCACGTGAGGAATGATCAGCACTTTCATGGTGCGCATGACTTCGCGGATCTCGGGATATTTATCGAGCTGAATCGGCAGGCCATGCACCGACTCATCGTCGTTGGAGGCCATCACCACTCCGGTGTCGTGATTTAAAATCCGGATAAACGAGCAACGTACGGCTTTGACCTTCATGCTCACCATACGCATCAGATTAAATAAATTCTCGCTGGGTTTGCGGTGATCCAAAGCCTGTTTCAAAAACAAATTCACCAGGTGTAGCTCTTTAAGCATCACTTTCGTGGTAGGATCCAACTGCACTTTGCCGGCTGTGTATTCTCCGGTGGGATTGACGATCACGCTTGCTTTCGCGGGATCAATCAGGCGCAAAGCATCGTCAAAAGAAAATGGCTTAAGCAGATAACCGGAAGCGCCGGCTTTTTTCATAGTCTCCACGCCCTGAGTGAGCGACTGCTTGGACATCACCACCACACGCGGCTTGCGCAGCAGCGGTTTGGTGTTGATGTACTTAAACAGCGAGAGCGCGTTGGTGTGGGGCAATAGTAAATCGACCAGGATGGCGTCGGGATGCCAGAACTCGATGATCTCTTTAGCGGTGGCGACGGTGTAAGTGATCCGGCATTCAAAACCCTGGGAGGTAAAAAAATCAGAAAGCGCGCGGGCCAGCGTGGTGTCGTCATCCGCGATCAATAAACGGCGGGGCGTTTCCACTTTGAGCGGAAAGGAAGCTGATTTGTTCGTCGACTTATCTCTGTTGATTCTCATTCTGATACCTCAGTGAGGAAATTCCACTGATAGAATTAGCAAACCGGCGGCCATATATAGGGAAACTGAGTGATCGACCACTGACTCAAGCATCAGGTTTGTCGACGAAGTGGGCACATTAATTAATTTGACGCGTCGCGAATGCTGGCCAGTAATTGCGCCAGGACTGGATTGTTTGGAAACGATTGCAGCGCCCAGTTGATAAATTTCCGGGCTTCAACATAGTCCTTTTGTTGGATCAACACTTTGGCGTAATTCTCGTAGGCCAAATGATAGTTGCCGTTCTCAGCCGAAATTTTAAAATATTTTTTGGCCTCATCCAGTTGTCCCTTTGAAAACAAACACACTCCAAGATTGTTGGTGTTGATCCACCAGTTCGGCGCCAGCTCAACGGAGCGTTTAAATAACTCGCACGCCTGATCGGCCCGGTTGCTGCGGTTATAAATAAATCCCAACTGACTAAGGATGGCGAAGGAATCCGGCTGATAAATTAAATCCCGCGTAAGCAACCTCTCCTCATCCCGCCAATCATCATTGCGCTCATAAGTCCGCCAGGTAAAGCC
>JANMVK010000023.1:0-4433 GCA_031392725.1 Pseudobdellovibrionaceae bacterium | reverse complement strand
TCTTTTGCGCGAAGGGTTAGATTTACCCGAAGTTTCGCTCGTCGCAATTCTCGATGCCGACAAGGAAGGATTTTTGCGTTCGGAGCGTTCGTTAATTCAAACAATTGGACGTGCGGCGCGAAATTCGGGCGGAATTGCAGTTTGATCGGGCCGGACCACGGGAATCGGAGTTTGGTTGGGAGGCTCACGGCGCGCCGGATTCAACCTGGGTGAGGCGCGGCCCACGGCTCTCTGACATGAATAGGCTCTGTTGCCGCTTGGGCGCAAGGGGTCCACGGGCACAAGATTGCAATCGTAATCGGGCTGCACGGTGCGGAACAACGCTTTGGCCCGGCAAAAGCGCGAAGCCACAAATTCTTCGTTGTGTTTACAATCGGCCGCGGTGGCCGCAGTGGCGGCGGGAAGGCCAAAACCGCTCCACACCTCTTGCCAAAATCCTTCGTGAGTGGCGGCCACGAGTCCATCTTCCGAGCTTTTTTCAAACTCCACGATGACATCGCGTAAACCCAATAAATATTTAGCGCGGTTCTCCGGCGTCAAACGCTCGAGATCGTCGTAATCCAGAATCCAAACTTCAACTTCGGTGGGTGTTGCGTGTTTAGCATGGGCGGACGGCGGACTGATCAGCCCGGCCATTAAGAATAAAAGATGAAGAGGAACGAACTTCACCAACGTCCACATATATCGCTCGTAAAATATATCGGATCTAAATGGCCGGAACTTTACCAAAGACTAGGTGAGATTCTCATCTTGAGACAAAAATTCAGTTACCATAGAGGAGATCAAACATAGTTCTTGGGCGGCGGCGATTGGGTGGCGGTCCGTCCCGCCGCATATTCTGGCCGGGATAATTAGGATTGTAACCCGAATAGCGGGGCTCATATGGTAAGGGAACCCGTTTTTGCTCCGGCGGTGTCTCAATTTTTCTGCGCTCCACTGTGGCCGCCCAAGGCTCCTCAACTCTCGGTTGCCGTTTGGGCTCGGGACGAACTTCAGTTTGCCACTGCTCGGAGGGCGGCGCTGGCTGCGGCGCCGGATTCCGCACTCGACGCGGCTGTTGAGCGGCTTCCACGCGTGGAACGGGCTTCGCAATCAATTTCACATGACCCAATTCCACCGCATCGTAAAAGTCGTTTAAGTTTTTTCCGGAGTTCGCCGCGAAATAGGAAACCATGGAACGCAAAGCCAGGGAATGATCCCATTGGTTGATTTTTTTTAAGGCGGCCAGCGCGCCTTGAATATCCGCAACCAGGGTCGTCGCGCGGCCGGGAATCATCGGAGTCAAAGGCACATACTGGGAATTTTGCCGCTCGAGCACAATTAATCCGCCGGCCTCAACGCCCGCTTCGATAAATGCCAATGTTAGAAAACTATTCGAGTGGGAAATAACAGTGACGTTCAATCCCTCCCTCGCCAGTTCACGGGTCTCCCCGTCCTTCAGTTCACCTTTTAATATTTTAGCGGCACGATTGTGCAAGACCTGCAGCTCAACGCCGTTGTCCGCTTTCCACGAAAAGTTCTGAAATTGGACGTCAGCCAATGCGGGAATGGCGCATAGAGTCATTGCTGCGGAAACTATAAGCGTGCGAAACATGAAGGCTCCACCGGTGAATTTTGTTCTCTGCTTCCAGGATTTATCTTCATCTTGTGTCCGAACGCGGCCATCAGAAGGCATCCTCAGTTTTTGGTGAGAATGCATCGCAAGTTTCGTTCCAAGTGCCTAGCGTTTGACGTCGTACCAGAACCGGTCGGCGGCTTGGCGGTCGCGGCCGGCCAGCAGGCGCCTTCCGAGGGCGGGGTTGCGGATCAAATGCCAGTCCCCGAAAATATCGAATTTGCGGCACGAAGTGCGGATGTTGGCGCGGAACAAAGTGCGGAATGGCCGCTTCTCGCTCCGGCCTAAGGCTCTTAAGCGGCGCCCAAAGTCGATGTCTTCGGCGGTCACCCAGGAGTCATCAAACCCGTTGATTTTTTCGAAGTCGGATTGTTGAAACCAAAACAGTCCGCCGGAAATCCATTCCCGTAAAATCACCGTCATATAAAATGTAATTATCAATCCCGTGACTAAAATCCCCAGCGAAAGACGCTCGGGAATAATCGGCACGCCCCCTCCCACCGTGCCGCCTTGATCCAACGCCGCTTTGATCAGCTTCAGTGCGTTGGATGACATCCGGCTGTCGGCATCGATCGTGGCGATCATCGGGCCACGGGCCGCGCGCACCATGGTGTTGCGAATGGTGGAAAGATTTTTGGCTTCTTCTTTTACAATGCGGGCGCCGTAGGACTTCGCGATTTCCTCGGTGCGGTCGGTGCACCGGTTGAGCGCGACCACGATTTCCACTTCACAGTCGACCTGTGCAGCGGCGGCTTTAACCGCTTCAAGACACTGGCCGATCAATTTTTCTTCGTTGTGCGCGGGAATGCAGACGGAGATCACGTGCCGCTTTTTCTCGGATCGTAAGCCTCACGGATGCCTTCACCGATAAAGGTCAAAGACGTAAGCGAAATGATCATGGCCAACGACGGAAACACCGCGAGCCACCAAGCGATGGTAAAATAATTTTGCGCCTGCTGCAGGAGTTCGCCCCAGCTCGGGGTCGGCGGCGGCAGTCCCATGCCGAGGTAATCCAACACCGCTAAAGTATAAATATTGGCGGCGATGTCGGTCGGCGAGAAGGTGATCAGCGGGCTGAGGGCGTTGGGCAAGATGTGGCGGAACAAAATGCGGCCCGTGCCGACACCCTGGGCCCGGGCGGCTTCGACAAACTCGCGCTTGCGCAGCTTTAAAAATTCCGCGCGCATAAACACGGAAATTTGCATCCATTGAAAGGCCACCGAAAACGCCACCAGCAGCCACAGATTCGCGCCGAGAAAGGCGATCAAGGTCAGCAGCATCAGCACAAAGGGCAAAGCATCGAACACATCGACCACGCGCTGGCCGAACATATCCACTTTCCCACCCCAGTAGCCCATGATGGCGCCGAAGATGGTCCCGATGGTAAAGGCAAAAAACCAAACCAGCACCGCGAAACCCATGGAATAGCGGAAGCCATAAACTAAGCGGGACAGCACATCGCGGCCGCGGTCATCCGTTCCCAGCCAATTGTCCTTGGTCGGACCGCCGGGATAAGTGGTGAGCGATTCATTGGACTCATAGGGATTCCACTTGATCACCGGCCACAGCGCCCAATTGCCCTCTTGCGCGAGGTCAATGGTCCGGTAGTTGGTGATATAGCCTTCTTGGCCGAAAGTGGTGGGATAATAAGATTTCACCACGGGAAAATAAATCGCGCCCCGATACTGCATGACCAAGGGTTTACTGTTGGCCCAAAATTCGGCCGTTCCACTAAAAAATAACAGGATGACGATCAGCCAAACCGAGCCGACCGCACGCTTGATCGACAAAAAGCGCCGCAGCCGTTTTCGAGTGAGCTCGTTCTTGATCCAGCGTTCCCACTTCATGCGAAGTCAATCCTCGGATCCACAAACACGTAAGTGACGTCGGAAATCAACCGGCCGATCATCGACAGCACGGCTTGAATAAAGATCAGCGCCATTATGACATTGTAGTCGCGCGATAAAATGGATTTGTAGCTGAGCAGGCCCATTCCATCGATGTTGAACACCTGTTCAATAATAATACTGCCGGCAAAAAAAGCCGTGAGTGAATAGCCCAGGCCCGTAAGGATCGGAATCAAAGCGTTGCGCAAGGCATGTTTGTAAATCACAGTGCGCTCATCGAGGCCCTTGGCGCGGGCGGTGCGCACGTAATCCAAACGGATTTCTTCCATCAAAGAATTCTTCATCAACAAGGTGCGGACGGTGAACTGGCTCAGCACATAACAAGTCAGCGGCATGACGAAATGTTGGACCCGGTCCCAAACTTTTCCCCAAAAGCCGAATTGGAAATAATTATCGGAGTAGAGTTCACCAAGCGGCAAAATATCCAGAAATTGCCCGCCAGCCAGATACACCCGCATAAGAATGCCCAAAATCAGCGGCGGTATGGAATAGGCCACCATCAAGACTACACTCGACCAAACATCGAAGTGGCCGCCATCGCGCACCGCCTTGGCGATACCGACCGGTATGCTGATGGAGTAAATTAAAATCAGCGACATGATTCCGAAGCTGAGTGAGACCGGAAGTTTTTGGAAAATAACGTCAATCACCGGCTGCTGATAGGAAAAGCTCTCGCCAAAATCCAACGTGATGATGTTCTTACACCAAATTAAATATCGGATGTGCGCCGGCTTATCGAAGCCGTACTGCTTTTTAATGGCTTCCATCACTTCGTTGGAAACACCCATGCCGCTTCCGCCGGAACCGCCCGCGGCGCCGAAGCGGATTTTACTTAATTGCTGCTCCACCGGACTGCCGGGAGCCAAATTGATGATAACAAAGCACACCAACGAGATGCCGAATAAAGTTGG
>JANMVK010000019.1:0-1613 GCA_031392725.1 Pseudobdellovibrionaceae bacterium | reverse complement strand
CGGGCAATTTAGACCGCCAGTTGATGGAGCAATGTCTAAAGGCCGGCGCCTCGCGTTTTTTGGCCAAACCGTTAAGTCTTGAAGAAGTGACCTTAACTCTCGACAAGATCGAGGCGCTGTTCCTGTTGCAGGGCGCGAAATCGCGCGCGGCCCATGGCTTGCGCTGGGTGGGAAAAGGTCCCGCCTCGCAAACCGTGCAAAAACAAATCGCGCAATTGCGCAACGAAGACGGCCCGATCTTAATTGAGGGCGAATCGGGCACCGGCAAGGAAGTCACGGCACAGTTGATTCACGGCCAGCAAAAAAGCGGGCCGTTTATCGCCATCAATGTCGCCAGTGTGCCGGAAAATATCTTTGAATCGGAGTTTTTCGGCCACGTCAAAGGCGCCTTCACCGGCGCCGACCAAAATAAAATGGGGCTCAGTGAAGCGGCCAATGGCGGCGATTTATTTTTGGACGAAGTGGAAGCGCTAACGCCTGCGTTGCAGGCGAAGCTGTTGCGTTTTCTTGAGACCGGCGAAGTGCGAAGGGTTGGCTCCAAAGACACTTTGATTGTGCAAACCCGGGTGATCGCCGCCACCAACCGCAATTTGAATCAAATGGTGGCGGAGGGAAAATTCCGCGAGGATTTACTGTGGCGCTTAAACGGTAAAAAGATTTTACTGCCGCCTTTGCGCGAGCGGCCCGAGGATATTCCCGAACTGGTGGCGCACTTTATTTCCCGCGATAAGTACCGCAAAAAAGAAGTCGGCGATGACGCCATGGAGGTCCTGAAGGAGTATCCCTGGCCGGGCAATGTGCGCGAGTTGCGCAGGGCCTGTGAGCAGCTGATTTTAACCGCTCCGCTTCCCGTTATACGAAGGGAAGATGTGCTTCAGGTGGTGCGGCCTCCCGCGCAGAATATCAATGCGGCCACTTACGACCTCAGCCGGGGTTTGAGCGACTTGGTCAACAGCTTCGAATCCCAGATTGTGCAGAAGGCGCTCGAGCAGCACAACGACATCGACGAAGTGGCGCGGATGTTGAAAATTTCGCGCTCCAGTTTGTATAAGAAAATTAAGGATCACAACATCCAGTGGCGGAGTGACGGATGAATTACGGAATGTGGGCGAATCCAAAGTACTTGGAAACGGCGGCTTTGGTTTGGGGCGGACTGATTCTCCTGTCGATTTTGGTGTTCTTTTTAAAACGCAAAGGTCCGCCTTACACATCGGCCTGGGCATCGCTTAAAAGCTGGCTGTTTATCGCGCCTTTACTGTTCGCCGCCTTCGCGCTGCCAAAACCGTGGCCGCTGGTGTTCACCACTTGGATGGGCGTACTGTCGGCCAAATCTTTTTTCCAATTGGTCGGCATGTATCACCGCAGCTGGTTTGTGTGGACCACGTATATATTTATTTTCGCCCTCGGGCACATGATCGACAAAGGCTGGCTTGAATATTACAACCTAATGCCGGAAATTTTTCTCGCCACTATTCTGCTGATTCCCCTGCTGCGCAATTCCGCGACTCATATGATTCAATATATTGCCCTGGCCCTGCTGGCGTTTATTTTTTGGGGGTGGTGTTACATGCATATGGGCAAACTCCTGCGCTTCGAGGGCGGCGAGTTGATGG
>JANMVK010000144.1:0-9402 GCA_031392725.1 Pseudobdellovibrionaceae bacterium | reverse complement strand
CCCCCTATATAGCCATCGATGCGGCACAGAAATTTCGCTATTATGGTGGCTGGGCAGACAAGATTCAGGGTCGTACCGTTGCAACCTGGGGCGGTCCTGCACATGATTACGTGGCTTACGAATATTAAGTACCATGGGCGTTCGGAAAAACGCAAATTTATCAGAGTACTCCGAACGCCGGGACTAAGAGAGGCTGAACCGATACGGGTGGGGAATCACTCCATAGACTCAATACATAACCACCACCACCACTGCCCGTTGGCTTAGCAGCAAGTGCGCCGGCTTCTAGGAGATGACGAATGTGATGTTTCAAATCACCTCCAACCAAGCCCCACTGTTCAAAGCATGCGTTGGCTAGTTCAAGTGACTCTTTAAGCGCTGTGTGGCCGACAGATTCTTTATTTGTGAGCGCTTTTTCAGCTAAATCCACCGCTAAACGCATCTGTGCATCGAGTTTTTGCGCAAGGGCGGCATCGACTTCGAATAGCCGCTTCACTTTCGCTACGCACTCCGACGTCATGCCGCGCTGACCACAGTAAGATAAATACAGATTGGGCCGCCACTGATTTTCAATTGTGATTTGCTCGCCGTTGCGGACAAATCGCACGCCTTTTCCCGAGAGGGACACGGCTAAATCCACTCCTGAACTCTCACCGTGAAAAAGATCCTCAAGGCGGCGGGCGAATTCGTAAATTTCACTCTCAGGCAACCACTGCTGTGAGTGACACCAGCGGGCCACGGCGCCGCACAACGCGGCCGAAGCGCCAAGACCGGCGCCCACGGGCAGTGAACTGTATACGGTGAATGTGCCCTCGAGGGGATGTGAAATTTTTAATTGCGATATGGCGTTTTCGATCACGCCGTAAAATAGCAGCTTCAGATCCGCGCCATGTTCGCCGCTGAATTGCACGCTCAATGAACCCGGATGAGGCACATAATCCAATTGCAAATAGCGGCTGGTGAGTGGAAACGCCAAGGCGGGACACCCACGCAACACGGCGTGCTCGCCCGCCAAAATCCATTTGCCATAGGTGCGCGTCGAAAACGTTTTACTCACTCCAGCTCCGCAAAGTCTTGTAGCCGCTTAACCAGGTGTTAGCTCTACCGATTTGGTCACTCCTAAGCAACAAATGCACATTGGCGCCCGCATCCATGGTGACTATCGGTCCGTCCTTATCCCGCAGCCACAGCTGACGCAATTGATCAAGGACATCCAAAGTTCCACGGCTCATAAAACCAAACGATGGTTTGCTGGTCTCAAACAGAGCGTGCATATCCCAAAATTCGCTCCAACAGACATCGTAAATCGAGCGCCAGTCCTGCCGGCTGAGCGCGGTTTTTAGCTCCTTCAAGCGCGCCCACGCGCGATCCGGGCGGCCGGGCCATAGGAGTGAGGTGTTGACCCGTGCGTGCGCTTCACTGGAGCTTACCGACTTCCGGTCGCCGTCGACCAAGATCACGGCATGCTCAAGCTCCAACGCAACATTGATGCCTTCCGCCCCTTCACCTGACCACTCAGCCCAGGGCGAGAACATCGAGCGGCACGACGATCCGGATCCCAGCCGCGAGAATTGCGAAAGTTCCTCGCGGGTGCACTCCAGATTTTTGTCATGCGCTTGGGCCAATGAATAGGCCGCCAAAGTGAGAGCGGCAAAACTGCTGGCCGAACTGGCAAGACCGCAATCCGCTGGAAAATTATTGGCCGATTGCACCCGGTAGTTGCCCGGAATTTTCCACTGCAGCTTGAGCCGCATGAAATGCTCCATAAACTTTTTCAAACCCACCTGGGACAGCTCAATCGGTTCGAACCCCGGCAGCGCGAGCCACTCGTCGATCATCAGCTCCTGGATTTTTTCAAGAGTCACGAACGAGCGCAGATGTTCGAGGGTATAGGACAACGAGGGATTTGCGGGACGATTGCGTCCGCCGGGTTCCTTACCCATGTATTTGATTAAAGCGATGTTGCTTGGCGCGGAGGCTTCAACTTTCACGGTCGTCGTCTCCCACGGTCAGCTTCATCTCCAATCCCGTGCTGATATCATTATGCGTGGCCACCAGATTGAGGTGCTGCTTACGCACTTACGTCGCGACTTTTTCTTTTTCTTCGGAGGGATACAAAAATAAAACGGTGTCGGCTCCCAGCGCGCCACAACCCTTGGACGTCAAACACCAGGGTTGGTCCTCAAACGAACGCATTAAATTTAAACTGGCCGGCGCCTGTAAATCAAATTCCTTAAGCGCGGTGGCAAATGCCTTTAAGCGTCCGACGAAAACCTCGGAAGTGGCGGCGCCAAAGGATTCAACGCAGGCCTGCGCCGGTCGCACCAGCATCGACATGGCTTTTTTATCGATCTGCGCGAGATGTTCATGAGTGCGGACTTTTTGATGAGTGCGCACAATCCCAAAGCCTAATTCGGGATAGGGCCACGCCAGCGGGCGCGTATAGGCATTCCTCACGTCGACCATCGCCACCTGGCCCTGCACCTGCGCCAGCACATCGGCGCCGCTGCCGCGGTGATGAGTCAAAACTTGGTGATCGTTCCACAGCGCGGTTTTATCGAACACCTCTGTGATTTTTGAAAATGAACTCTGCAGATAAGTGGTGAGGCAATGCACGAAAATAAATTGCGCGCTGGAAGCGCCGAATCCGCCCTGGCGCCCATGCGGATCCTTAAACTCCAGCGACCAGCCCTCGAGCAATGGCAACCGCGCTTTGAGCCACAAGCCCGCGGGGCTCTCCTCCGGAAAACCGGCCGAAACCGTTTTGCCTTTGCGCGCGATCAACTCAAAGCGTGGAGTGGTGTTGAGAATCAACGCCGGCGCTTGCCCTAAGACGGCGTACTCGCCCGCTAAAAAGGTTTTGCTCGGCGCTGAAAATGTAAGGGTCATGGCAGCTCGCTGCTGTGCGCGGCTTTAGCCCGCAGCTCCTTAAGAACTTCTATGGCGTGGCTGAGTGAAATGCGCTTACGCAGGGATAAAATTTCCTCGAGCCGCTTTTGCACATGGGGCACCTCAATCTCATTGGCTCCGGCGCCGAGCGTGAGATTTTTAATATGCAATTTCATATGGCCTTCGGTGATGCCGACCGTAGTGAGCGCGCGCAGCGCTCCCAAATTCTGGACCAATCCTACCGAAGCGCACACGCGGGATAACTCTTCCGCGCTTTGCACCTTCAACATTTTCAAACACAACTTCGCGGTGGGATGAAGTGTGGTCACGCCACCCACAATTCCTAATACCACCGGCGCTTCAAACTCACCGACCAGTTTATTATCCGCGCGCTTCCAACGCGTGATGGAGCGGTACTGCCCGCTTTGCGCGGCGTACGCGTGAACGCCGGCTTCAACCGCGCGCCAATCATTGCCGGTGGCGATTAAGATCGGATCAATGCCGTTTAACACGCCTTTATTATTGGTGGCCGCGCGATAAGGATCCTGCTGCGCGAACAGCGAGGCCTCTTCAATGCGCTCCATGAGATCGGGCTCAAGACCGGTCATCTCAACGCGCGCGAGGGTCAGGCGCGAGTCGACTAAGTTCGACAATATGCACATTGTCACCTTTTCGCCCGTTGCGGTTTGAATCGGCGCTTTCAAATATTCACACACTTGATTAATAATATTGGCGCCCATGGCATCGCACGGATCGGCAAACACATGGATCACGGCCATATAAGTGCCGTCTCCGCGCTCCACCCTCCGCACTTCGAGGCGCTTGATGCCCCCGCCTCTTCGGACCAAGCCACTGGCGACATGTTCGTTGGCGGAATTCACCCATTCGGTCTCGTGGGCTTTAACCATTTCCATCAGTTGCATGTAATTCTGAACTTTCGCGATTTGAATTTGGCCGATGATCTCTTTGCCGCGGGTTTCCGTCGTGATCGAGCCGTGCTCGCGCACCCATTTGGCCGTCTTGCTGGCGGCCGCGATGATGGAGGTTTCCTCCACCGCCATGGGAATCACATAGGCCTTGTTATCGATGACAAAATTGGTGGCCACACCGAGCGGCAGCTGGAAATATCCCAAAACATTTTCAATAAATTTTTCGGCGAGCTCAAACGGAACCTTGGCGCCGCCCTTGAGATAGCGCACATCCTCGGCCGACAGCGCGCCGATATCGAGCAGGCGCTGAAAGCGCTCTTCCCGGTTGAGTTTGGAAAATCCTTTGAACATTTCCGACGGATTCATATGTCCCGCCATTTCCAAACTTTTTTCGACTGCAACAACTCAAGGTTGGCACAACCGGTGCAAAACATCGCGGCTTTCAATTCAAATTCCACAACGGCCATTTTGCGGTGCAATTGTTTTTCTCCCTGGAGGGCCGCTTCTAGAATCGGCATGGCAAAGCCGACTGTGGACGCTCCCATGGCCAAAAGCTTAGCGGCATCAAGGCCCGTGCACACGCCGCCCGACGCCCAAACTTCATAATCTTTTTTTAAGGACGCCGCCTCTCGCAGCGACTCAACGGTGGAAATCCCCCAATTGGCGAAGGTCGTGGCGGCCTCGCGGCGGACGCTATCGGCCTTATTGCGGTCTCCTTCGATGCGGCCCCAATGGGTGCCGCCAAAACCGCTGACGTCCACAGCTCCAAGGCCAAGGCCTCGCAGTTTTTTAAGAGTGGCGCGCGAAAATCCGCAACCGGTTTCTTTTACGATCACAGGCACACTTAATTTTTCCGCTAGCTCGGCTAGAGCTTTAACTCCACCTTTAAACGACGGCGTGCCTTCGGGCTGCATGCATTCCTGCAAACTATTGAGATGAATAATCATGCCGGTGGCCTCGAGTGATTCCACCAGGCGTTCCACGGCCGCAACTTTGGTGCGGATCAATTGCGCCAGCCCCAAATTGCCGAACAGATGAACTTTGGGCGCGCGCTTGCGGATTGCGCGCCATTCGTCGGCGGCCTCAAGATCATTTAATTCTTTTCGCTGTGAGCCCACGCCCATGCGCCAGCCGAAAGTTTCAGCGGCGCGCGCGAGCAGCGCATTCAAATCGACCGATGCCGCGTGGCCCGCGGTCATGGAACTGATTAAGAACGGAGTTTTAGTTTTGAAACCGAGCGCGAAACTTTGCGTGCTGACATCATTGAAGTTGAGATCCGGCAAAGCCTCATGGACCAACTCAACCCGGTCAAATCCAGCTTCGCCCGCCGCCTGATTTTTGGGCGAGAGCGACAACTGGATATGATCCTGTTTACGTTTTTCGAATTGTTCCCGGGGCTCGATATGAGAGGCCATTTAAGCCTGCTTCGCTGGTCCCGTGGCTTCTTTCGCTGGTCCCTTGGGTTGCTGCACAACTGCTTTCACGAGATTGGCAAAACCTACCGCATCACGGATCGCCATGTCGGACAAAACCTTGCGGTCGAGTTCGATATTGGCTTTTGCGAGCGCTCCCATGAACGTCGAGTAGCTCACGCCGTAAATACGAGTGGCCGCATTGATCCGCTGAATCCATAAAGCGCGGATCTCGCGTTTTTTGGTGCGGCGGTCGCGGTACTCATAGGCAAGGGCGCGATCGACTTTTTCTCGGGCGTGAATGAATGAGCGGGAATTCGCGGAATAAAATCCGCTGGCGCGTTTCAACAATCTTTTGTGCCGGCGTCGGGTTACGACTCCACCTTTTACTCTCATGGCTGACCCCTACGGTAAAAGGCAACGAGTGATCTGATACTCGTTTGCGGAATGCACGTAGGCGGGAGAGCCTAGGTGACGTTTACGTTTGCTGGACTTGTTGGACAATAAGTGGCGCATGCGCGCTTGTCCGCGTTTAATCTTTCCTTTGCCAGTCACGCTAAAGCGTTTCTTAGCCCCGGAATGGGTCTTCTGTTTCATTGATGCTCCTGAACCGTACGAAGGCGACTGAGTGACTATCACCAAGTGCTTTTGGGGCCGTTCGTGGTCGAAGCATTGGGAATACTGTTTGGGTGGTTTTTAGGCAAGGCTTTGGGGGATTTAGGTCCCAAAGCCCGTAAAAATTATACTGCGCGTTAGTGGCCGATAACCTGTTCGGGCATGGCGGCCCATGGACAGTTGGTGGTTGAATCTAAAATGTTACGGAGGGATCGCAATGTACACAAACAATGACGCGAACCGCTTCCGAATCGGAAGCGAGTTGTGGCAGGAGATTCTAATGGGCTTTCACACTGCCGAGAGCCGCTTGGATCTTCGCGAACTGCTCGCCCATAAACACAGCGGCTTGAGCCCTGAGTTCGCCAGGCGTCGCATGGCGCTGGAGCTTTTGAGTCTCGAACGCGTCCAAAGCAGCCAGCGCTTTGTCCTGAATGACGGCATTGAGGATCACAAAGAAAGCGATTTGGCGGAGATTCGCGGTTTGCGGCAGAGACTCTTCCAATTTCGCGCGCAGTTTTTCCACCGCGGCTTTATCCATATTGGGAAGTTCAAGACCGGCCAGCGCGGCTAAAACCTGGCGCTTATTGATCTCCTGTTTAGGGATTTTCTGAAACGCCGCCAGCAGTTGCGCGCGAACCGCGGGCTGCGAAGAAATAATATCGAAGAAGGCATCGACCACGGCGCGCAGCCGGCGGGATTTTTTTAGGCCATCGGGATCGAGCACCATGGCGCGGACCGCGAACTCGGGCTGAAACAAAACATCGGAGGGCGCGGGCACGCGGGAGGCTTCAATATCAATCTGGCGGTAAACGCCTTGTTCAATTCCCTGCAGCGAATTCCAATTGCTTTGATCGGCGAGATAGGGAACCTGCGAACGATTCACGCCGCTGCGCTGATAAATTTCCTGAACCAGTGCCGAACAAAAATAATAACCGTCCTTCTTGCGATCCGGATTCATGGTGGAGTCGTACAGCAGCGGCGACTCGATTCCGCGCTGACCGGTGGCCACAAATAGAATTTTTTCTTTATTGATAAAATCAGCGGTGGCTTGCGCGGCCTTCGCGCGGTCCAAGGGATTGTCGAGCGATAAAACCCAGAAGCGGGCCAGTTGGGAATTGGTCGGATCCCGGCGGTTGACGCCATCTTCGATCAACGCTTCCAAAACTTCCGGAGCGGCGCCGCCCTTGGAAATCACGTAACTGTGGGACGCGAGGCCCGGGTTCGATTGCGAGTGGGCGATAAAGTGGCTGGACATATAAGTGGAGCCGATCTGAATGATCACATCACCGGGAAGCACCGGCACCCCGCGCACGGTTCCTGTTTCGGCCTTCTCAGCGCCGGTCAATTGCAAACCCTGAAACACCTTAGGAGCTAAGTCTCCATTGGCCATCACGGCTTCTTCAATCATGGTTTGGAACAGCACCAGTACACGGCGCTCCTTGTCCAAATTGGTGCCAAGGACAATCGACTTGCGCAAATCTTGCTGAAGCTCGAAGGCCTTTCGCGCGAACCACATTTTGGCTGTGACGGGATTGGTCTTATTCAGGTGATCGGCCAATGAGATCAGGTTGCCCACGGCTCCGACAAATTCCGTGTCAAATACACTGGTGACCTCGGGAGTGGGGGGCACGAGCTTCGCCAGCCAGGATTGGAGGCCTGCGAAATCGCCTTTTTGAACCAGGCTGACGTATTGATCAATATTGAACTGTTCAAGGCCCCGTGTCCCTCCCGGCATCACTTGCGCGGAAGCCGCTGTGACAATAAATGCTGACACTGCGAATATTTTAACGGCTGAACCGAAAAGGTTTCTCATGGCTGCGCTCCTACGGGATTTGAATTCAAGTTCCGACTTGAATTGCACTCCGTATGCCATGCACCCGCAGTTTAAGGAATAATGGTTACGATACAGCGGCCATTGCCGCCGGGACCGGTTGCGCCACCGCCATTGCCGGCCGAACCGCCGCCACCACCGCCGGTGCTTCCGCCGCCGCCGCCACCGGGAAAACCGCCAGTGCCGCCACTACCGGCGCCGGCTCCGCCGCCGCCTGCACCCGCGCCGCCGGATAAGCTAGCGCCAGGAGCACCGGTCGCGGTGATTCCAATTCCACCCGCACCGCCCGCGCCGCCAACGGATGCCGAGGCACCAAAGCCGCCGCCAGCGGCCGTAAGATGATTGCCAAAAGCGCTGGCTCCGCCATTTCCTCCATTGGCATTACTGCCGGCCCCGACTCCCGCTCCACCCACACCCACGGTTACTGGTTCCGTGACCGCAAGGGTTCCGCGCGCGACAAGACGCATACTGTATCCGCCGCCACCGCCGCCACCGCCGGTGGTACCCGCTCCGCCGCCGCCACCGCCGCCACCACCCGCGCCCCAACATTCCGCTTTAACATTGCGGCCTATGGTTGGGCGTGGATAAGTTCCGGCATTTGTGAAAGTGGTTACGGGATTTGCGGTTGAAACCGCGAAGTCGGCCGAGACTCCTTCGATGGAAACCACCGCCGCGCGGGTTTCGTTAGCGTTGGGTGCGGCTGACAGCCGCACACGAATACTGCCGCCATTGACCAAGACTAAGCTTTTACTCCAGGTTAAATTATCGGTGCTGATCTGCGCATCGAAACCCGCAACCGAGACGACATAAGATCCGGTGTATCCGCTCACCATGGCTTGCGCGGTTTGCAATGAGCCCACCGGCGCGGGGATCACATCAATAAAATCAGTTGAGAATACCGGGGTGCCCAGTGGCATCGGGACCGGCAGGGGCGCCGGCGCGGGATCCGGAGCGGGATCCACCGTGACAGACGCGAAGTCCACTTCCTTCGGTGCCGGCAGTGGATCGCAGTTGTTCATTAAGAACAGGCAAACAAGACCAAGTGACGCAAACATTACACGATTCATTAAATCCCCCTGTAACCAAAGTATGAGGGACCTGGGATCCAAAATTCACCCCACAAAAATGGGTTAACGTGTCTCACTTTGATTCACTAAACCTGCTGTTGCCTTGGCTAGAGTCGAGTCCAATATAAAAACCACGGCGGTGCGCCGATATATAGATATGAATCTAAATGCTTTGCTCGGCTTCTTGGCGGGCATTTCAATTGTTTGGTTTGGTGTGGTGTCGCCGGCTTCTAATCCGTCGATCTTCGTCGATCATCACGCCTTGATTTTAGTGTTTGGCGGCACCCTCGCCGCGGCGCTGTTGGCTTTTTCCAGCCGCCAACTTCGGGATCTCGGACAATTTCTCCTGCTCGGCGCGTTTTTTCCGCCAAAGAAAATCACCCCTAAGACCATTGAGCAATTGTTCATTCTCGCCAAATGGCCATCATTAACTAACTTGGATCATAAAGATTACCATCCGTTCTTGCTCGAGAGTTACGCCTTAGCGCTAAGGGAGGATTTGACTCCCGCGGAACTCAAGTTGATTCTTCACACTCGAATGCAGAAATTCAGAGAGCGATACGCATGGGACGCCAAGACGCTCACCGCTTTGGCTAAATTCCCACCCGCCTTTGGATTGCTCGGCGCCACCACGGGCATGATCGCAATGATGACGGGCC
>JANMVK010000106.1:0-4391 GCA_031392725.1 Pseudobdellovibrionaceae bacterium | reverse complement strand
AGAATACCGTTTGCAAAACCGCGGCGGCATGGGACTGATCACGCAAAAAACCACCGATAAAGCCGGAATGGTGGTGTCGGCGCGCTTGGTCCACGACAAACACCAAATTTTACTGACCACTAACAACGGCCAGGCCATCCGCATGCGCTGCTCGGATATTTCCGTGATCAGCCGCAACACTCAAGGTGTG
This sequence comes from Pseudobdellovibrionaceae bacterium, assembly GCA_031392725.1. Classification (GTDB taxonomy): domain Bacteria; phylum Bdellovibrionota; class Bdellovibrionia; order Bdellovibrionales; family UBA1609; genus JALHOQ01. Next base: position 4,201 of record JANMVK010000106.1, on the reverse strand, counting down.
AAGCTGATGAACCTCAAAGACGAGGAATTTATCACGAGTGTGGCCTTGCTCGAGGATGAAGGCGACGACGCTGAAATTCAAACGCCGGCGATTTCCAACGGCAACGGAAATGGGGCCGATACTCCTGAGTGAAAAATCTAGGCCTGTGGATCCTGTTCACTTTCACTCTCTGCGGTTGCACTCTCAGTCTGGATTGGTTTCACCAAATTCGCGCCAAGCAAGCGGCCAGCCGCGGGGATTTCGAAACCGCGATAAGGATTCTTCAGCGCATCCGCCAACATGATCCCGACGGTCCCCGCGCGGTGACCGCCAGCCGCCTCGGCGCCCGGGTGGCGCAGCTGGAAGCCAAGGATTACTCCTCCGCCGTGGATTTTTATAAGCATCTGGTATTAAAGTCCGACGATTCCTCCGAAAGAAAATCGGCGCAGAAAAATGTCGCGCAAATTTATTTCGAAAATTTGCAGGACTACAATCAGGCGGTGTATGAATATGAGCGCCTGCTGAAACTGGAACTAAGCAACGATGAGGCCTTCCGCTACCGGCTGAATTTGGCCAAGAGCCATTTCCATCTCAACAATCTCGAGCAGGCGGATCATGAAATCGACACCATTCTCACCCGCAAACTTGAGCCCGACGAAGTCTTTGACGCCAAATTGTTGAAGGCCAACGTGGAAGTGGCCAACAAAAACCTGGCGGGCGCGGCGCAGAGCTGGGAGGAAATTCTTAAGGAGTTTCCCGAGCGCTCGAAGCGCGAAAAGGTGGCGCTCAATTTGGTGGTGGTTTACGAGGAAATGAAGGATTTCGGCAAAGCCATTGAGACTTTGGAGAATATGCGGGGCGACTATCCAAACCCCGAATTCCTCGACATCCGCATCAACCGTCTCAAAGAGCGCAAAACCAACCTGCCCGGCGCGGGAGGGCTAAAGCGATGAATCCGGATAAGGGCAAAGGCATTGTATTTTTGGGAATCGGCTTTGAATTGGTCGCCATGTGCTTGGGCGGGCATTATTTAGGTGAGTTTATCGACGCCCATTATGGCTGGAAGGCCGTGGCTTCTACTTATTTGGTTCTGGTACTGTTGATTGCTTGGTTTCTGCATTTGTTCTACCTTCTCCGAAAATTCGAGAAGGATGATGAGAACGACAAACCAGGTAGCCCAGGGCCTAAGCCTTAAAAGCCTCTTCTTCATACAGTGCGCAATTGGCGCCAGCCTCACTGTCGCCGTATATTTGTGGCTCGGCCCTCAACTTGGCGCATCATTTGGTTCCGGTGCTCTCGTAATGTTGGCAAATTTGCTGATGCTCGCATGGATCTGGAGCCGGTTTTTGGCGAAGAAATCCATTGCTTGGACCGTTATGATCATTGTAATCAAGTACACGGTTTTGCTTGGTGCCATTTTTCTTCTGACACAAAAGGCGTGGTTTCACGTTTTGAGTTGCGGTTTGGGAATGGCGACGTTTGTTATGACCGCCCTCGTCCAGGCCGCGGTTTTGAAGAAAGAGTGAATTCAGTTGTCGCAAGCGCATTTTAATTGGCTGCAGTTAGTTCCCGGTGTGACCCATGAAACGATTCATGTGGCCACGGCCGCCACTGTTGGCGTGGTTTTAATGGGCGGCGCCGTTGCCGGGCGCTTGGCTCTTGGTTCCGGCCAAGCCGCCGTCGCTCCCGCCGGAAAGTTTTCGCTTAAAGGCGTGTTTGAATTAATTTTGGAATTTATCGTCGGTGTGGCCGACATGGTGATCGGCGAGGAGCACGGCCGTAAATTCGTGTCCATGTTTGCCACTATTTTTCTGTTCGTGTGGACCAACAACATAATGGGTCTGATTCCCGGCATGACTCCCGCCACCGACAACATCAACACCACACTGGCGCTCGGTCTTTTTATTTTCCTGACTTACAATTTTTATGGCTTTAAGGAACACGGCATCGGCTACCTTAAGCAGTTTATGGGACCAGTCTGGTGGCTGGCGTTGTTGATGATTCCAATTGAATTGATCGGCCACACGGTGCGCCCGCTGACTTTGGGTCTGCGTTTATACGGAAATATTATGGCCGATCACACGGTGTTATCCGTGTTCCTCGGCATGTTTGAGCGGCTCTGGTTTATTCCGGTACCCGCGATTTTTTACGGAATGGGAATCTTCGTCGCATCCATGCAGGCATTTGTGTTCACGATGTTATCGATGATTTACGTTTCCATGGCGATCTCACACGATCACTGATTAGCAATTAAGTCCGGCGTGGCCACTGAGAACCGGTAGGTCACGAGGGGACAATCACAAAAGAGGAGTTCTAAATGAAAAAGGCTGCGTTTTTTACGATGGCTGCGACCATGTTGATGTCTGTGCAGGCTTTTGCACAAGAGGCCGCTCACGCTGGCGGCTCAATGGGTGACAAAGGTCTGTACGCACTGGGTCTCGGCATCATGCTGGGTCTTGGCGCATTCGGAGCCACCACCGGCCAAGGTCGCGTGGGTGCATCGGCGATGGAAGGTCTGGCTCGCAATCCGCAAGCCCGCAACAGCATGTTCGTACCGATGATCGTGGTTCTGGCCCTGATTGAATCTTTGTTCATTTTGACTTGGCTGATCGCCAGCGGAATGTCGGGCAAGATCTAAGTCTAAAGCCTCCAAGTTCGGGTCAGTTAAAAATAAGTTAAACCGATAAGATCTTTAGGAAATCTCCTAGGGGTCTTTTTGCAAAATGGCTGACGATTCAAGCAATGCGATAGCAACCGCTGCGGACATCGATCTCGATAATATCGAGGTCGACATCTTGATCATTTGCAAAAACAAAACTGCTCTCAATCAGGCCGGCACTTTCCTCACACGCCGTGGGTGGCCCACCGTCGTGGTGATGGACATAGGGAAGGCCATTGAGCATATCGCCGAGAAAAAACCCGATTTCATTTTGGTGAGCCTTTCGCATTCAAGCCAGAGCGTGATGCGCCTGCCCGACCTGATCACACAGACATTCAATCTTCCGTGCATAGGATTTGTCGAAACCAGCGATGCCACCAGCTCGGCGCGCCTGGCTCAATCGAAAATGCGCTTTAAAATTTCCGGCCAACCAAGTGGCCCCGCCATTCATCGCGCCATCCGCAAAATTCTCGCGGACCGGTTCAATATTCAAATGGATGAAAAAGCCACGGCTGAGGCCGCCGCGGGTGAAGGCACGATTCGCACCAAGGGCGCCGCCGGCACGGCCGCCGATGGGGGCGTGATCATTCAAAAAGCCGCGGTCGGTCCAACCAACAAAGGCGCTCAAGTCATTAAGGGCGGCGAAGCTGTTCCCGAGTCGCATGCGGGGCCCACCAGCATTTTCTTTAAAAAGCCGGGCGACAGAACCGCAGAGGAATTGGAATCCATGGATTTGGCTGAAATTTTGGCCGCGCCACCCGTGGGACCGCGCCGGACGCTCAAACAATTGGAGGGCGAAAAACTGGAGCGCGATGCTTCGGGCAATATGCTGTTCGGCGAGAGTTTGGACAAAGAAAAACAGACTCATGTGACCATGATGCCGACTCCGGATCTGGTGGCGGAAGTTAAAAAATCCTTGTTCGGTGAGGGCGGCGTGGATCAGACCGCCGCTGGAGCCGAAACGGAAGACACGGCTAAGGCTCCGCCCACCACCATGCAGAAAGCTGTCGAAGGCGCCATGGGCCGCTTTTGCCAGTCCATTCCCGGCGTGGAGCCGGTCAAGCTTGAGGAGATCACTCAGGTCGCCGTGTATCCGGTGGAAAGTGACACGCAACCCGGTTACCTGGTCGTAGTTTGGCAAGCGACGGAACAAAGCGCGCGCGAAGAATTTTTGCGCGGATGCGAACACGCCATTCAAAATACTTTTAACGCCATGAAAGTGGAAGGCCGCCTTGAGCCCGGATTCTGGGTTCATCTGCCTCCCGTTTACTTCACCAATTGGGCGAGCCAACAAGCTCTATTCGATTTTATTGTGGCTCATCAAAAACGCGAAGTGGGAATCGCTTTTTTCAGAACCGAGCAGCCCATTCCCAAACCCACACCTCCCGCGGCGGAGCATGGAATGTATTCCGTTAAGGTGGAGCAAATCTCCACCGACTTTCCGGTGAACTTTAAAGCCTTTATTCATTTTGTTAATAACAACCGCTTCTTTCTTTATTTGCGCAACGGCCGCGTGCTCCAGCCGGAACAAAAGGCGCGCCTGCAAAAGCGCGAGATGAAAGA
>JANMVK010000082.1:0-3850 GCA_031392725.1 Pseudobdellovibrionaceae bacterium | reverse complement strand
GCAACAAGGCCAGCCATTTTTCAGGAGCGCCGAACAAGGTGGAGGCCGGATAGCCAAGGAACATGTCGGTTTCATTGGGGCCGGGATCGACGCTCATGCATTTCATGTCGGTGATGTTCACCGAGAGAGAAATCGTGGGCGCGTAAAAATCCTGTTCCGAAGTTGGCGTTGGCGGTTGGTCCTTGGAGCCGCCTCCGCCGCTGCTAAAATATTTATGTAAGAACAGCGAGTACGAACTTTCAGTGACCACATGCAGGCGGTCCATTTCCTTGGTCAGCTGTTGCGCGAGGGAGTTGCTCGCGCCTTCATCCGGATCAATCACGGCGAGCGTGAAGGTCTGTCCCGTCTCCGCCGTCCCAAACAATTCATCGGGCCGGTAGCGCACGGCCTCTCGGTCTTCGGAGCGCAAGCTCTGGTACCTGGGCGCTTTGGACAAAGCCTTCCGGATTTGGGAAAGCGCAGGCTTCGGCAAGCCGAAAAATCCGAAGTATACCAAATATTGCCCGGGATGCTCGGGATGAGGTTCGGAGCGCATCACTTTGCCGCGCAATTCAAGCCGGATTTTTTCGCCGGGCAATTGCAGGTAGAACTTCCCCGGCAGTCCGCGCTTGAGCGGCACCGGATTGCGGATCGCCATGCCGACGTCACTCAGCCGGTCGAGCTTTACAATTTTTGAAATTTCAATATCATGTTTCACTTCCTGGCTGAACAAGATGCTGGGCGAAACTTGTTTGGGCAGCGCTAAAATGATTTCGACTTTTTGCAGAAAAATCAGGCGGTCAAGCGGAAGATAAATCAAATCATCCAGCGCGGGATGCAGCAGATCGAGTTTGCTGATTCCATCATCCTCGTACTTCAGCAGCAGCATGCGGGTGGAACCGCCCGCGGGTGCGTGGCGGTAGCGCTTTATATTGGTGCGAACCTTGTCGATCCACGGGCCCGATTTTCCACCCACCGAATCGAGCGCGTAAATCATCAAATGGACTTCGCTGAATAAGCGCAAATCGACTTCTTCGGGTGGGACTGGAGCGGCCTCCACTGGTGCCGGGGCCGAGGGATTTATTTTGGGATCGAGCACGGCACTGGGTGGCGGCACGGCTGCCGCAGGAGTGGGTTCGCTCGGGTCGCGGTAATAAAGACTTTCAAATTCTTCGAGCTTTTTGAAGCTCGCAACACGTAGGTCTTCCATTTCGAGCTCAATTAGAAATTGCTCGATTTGCCGGCGAACACGATCGTCTTTGACGACGGTCACAATGTTAGGCACAGGACCCCCAAGATAATTACACGTTATGTAAGAGGGGGCTTCAAGGGTAAAGTCGGCGAAAGGTCCAGGCTTTTCCGGATTTTTCGAAGTGAAATCGATCGTGCAGCCGCCCAGGCTGGCCAAGCCAAAACTCAATCGATTTTATTTCTAAACTGTATCCGCCCCAATGCGCGGGGCAGGGAATTTCACGGCCGGCGAATTCTTTTTCCGCCTGATCCCGTTCCTTCTGCAGCTGCTCCCGCGACGAGAGCGGTTCCGACTGGCGCGAAATAAACTGGCTCAACTGGCTCTCACGCGGGCGTCCATTCCAGTAATCCTGTGACTCCTGGCGGGTTAGTTTGCGAACGGCTCCCGAGACGCGGATCTGCCGGGCGAGAGGGTCCCAATAAAACACCGCACCCGCTTGGGGATTGCCGTCCAGTTCAAGACCTTTGCGGCTTTGGTAGTTGGTGTAAAACCGCAAGCCGGCCTCGCTCCAAGATTTGCACAACACGATGCGGTTGTGAATGATTCCGCTCGCATCCGAGGTCGCCAAAGCCATGGCCGTCGGCTCCTTAATGTGCGAATGCGCTTGGGCCTCCTTCATCCAGGTGGCAAAAACCGTCAGAGGCTGCGATTGATCGTTAATTTCCATTGGCTCATTCATCGCAGTTTGGTTAACTAAAGTCACCAACCGACAAGGGGCGAGGCATGAGCGCGAACGAAATTGATACTCTCCACAAATTCATCGATCAAATCCGTTGGCTGTACGAGCCCGAGTACGGCGATTTTAAGCGTAAAGTGGGCCTTTACATACAAAGGCTGGAGGAGGCCCATCCGGCCCTAACAAAAGGATCGTCGCAAAAAATTTTGGACACCATGAAGACCACCGTGCTGTTTGATCCCAATGGCGACATCGAGTCCACCCGGCGCAAGATTTTGCAGCTGGCTCACGAGTTGACGGGTACTTCCAGTGGCCAAGTCCACTGACATTTGGTTGTGCTTTGATTTAGGCGGCACCAAACTCAAAGGCGCGTACATCAACGGCCAGGGCAAAATCTTGGCGACTGTGACAAAAGGCGTGCGTCAGGAAGACGGCTACAAAGGCCTGGTGAAGTTGTTCAAAGAAGTCGCCGACGATTTACCAAAGCAAAAATATAAATCCATTTCCGTCGCATCCGCCGGCCCGCTCCATCCTGAAAAAGGAATTTTGCTCGATCCCACCAATTTTTTTACCGGCGACAAATCCTGGGGCGTGCTCAATCTGGTCGCGAGTTTAAAAAAACTATTTAAGAAGAATGTGAATTTGGAAAACGACGCCGCCGCCGCTGTCTTAGGCGAAAGATGGAAAGGCGGTCACGGAAAGGCCGAAAATATCGTCGCCATAACACTGGGAACCGGAGTGGGAATTGGAATCCTAGCCAATGGCAAATTAGTCCGCGCGGGACAGGGCCTGCACCCGGAAGCGAGCCACATTCCTCTGAATTTCGACAATAGAGACTATCCCTGCGGCTGCGGAGCCTTCGGCTGCATCGAGGCCTACCTCGGCGGCAATCACTTTTCGCAACGGCTGGGCCGCCTTAAGGGCCGCCCGCTGACTGGACAAGAGAGCGTGGCGCTCGCACAACATGGTGATGTGTGGGTGCAAGAGGCGTTTAAGGAATACGGCCGCCATTTAGGCCACGCCATTCGCACGCTGTGCGTGCTTTTCGCGCCCGAAGTGGTGGTTCTCAGCGGAGGTTTCTCACACGCGTCGAATTTGTTTTTAAAGGAAACCAATTCCTATTTGCCGACCCTGATGGAGCGCTACCGTGAAGGCATTGATCTGTTGCCCAAGGTGAAGATCTCTAAACTGCAGAGTGACGCGGGAATCATGGGCGCGGCTTACATCGCCTCCACAAAAAAATAAAAAAGGCCATCTTTCGATAGCCTTTTTAAAATCTAAATTCTAATTCAGATTACTTAATCAGAGCGCAATTCGTACGCAGCGAAGCGATTGTAGTCAGCTCAGCAGCGGCGGTCGTTTGAACCAAACCGTCGTTGTTTTTGGCAACGGCTAAGCCGGCGGCCAAGATCTGATCGCGGGCAGCGCCAGTCACTTTGTCAGCGCCGTGGTTCATGCCGTATTCAGCCATTTCGAGGAGATTGCCACGAGCGTTGGCATTGTAGTTAGCCGCGCCACCTTTGCAATTGCCTGAGTTGAGAATTTTAATGACGGCTTCTTTAGCAACCGGAAAGGGGATTCTGGTGTCTTTAGCGAGTTCGCTAGCGAAACCATCTACGCTGCAGGATTCGCCACCGGCGGGAGCTGCTGCTTGAATCATTCCCGATCGGTTTGAGCCCGACAAAGCGGCTACATTAAACTGACCTGATTGATTTACATGAAAGATTGAACGGGCCAAACCATCAGCATTTTGTGAGCCGGCAGCTTGAGTGTTGAACTGAGTGATTGCGGCAAGGATCACAGAGGCTTGTTGCGCTCCGTACTTTGCGGTTAATGCGGCGCTGAGGTCAGCGGTCGTTACACTCACACCCAACTCCTGCATGATTCTGGCGCCAACTTGTGTGCGCGAGAGTTGTTGCAGTTGCGGGCTTGCAGCGAAGGCC
>JANMVK010000042.1:0-5105 GCA_031392725.1 Pseudobdellovibrionaceae bacterium | reverse complement strand
CGCCGCTTTTCTGCGTATCAGCGCGTCACTTTGGTTATTTTATGGCCACACTCGGCCAGATGTCCCAGATGACATAGGCGATGGCGGTGGCTTCGCGTTTTTTCAGTTCCGATTTAAAGGTGCCGCCGCCCAAACCCACGGTCAACCCACCCGAACGCCAGCGAATCATGCCGAAAGGCAGCTGTGCAATCCCGCTGTCGCCGGCCGCATAGCGAAGACCACCCAGCACGGCCCATGAATCGTCAATTTTATAGCCGAGCACTCCTTGATAAACCGTTTGCGATTCACCCGTGCCGCTCATCACCAAGCCCGAAGTGGGTTCTATGTAGTCCGCCGTTTGCTCTTTGGGTTGAGTCCAACGTTCACGGCGCCACTTGCCTTGAAAAAACACGCCACCATATCCGAGCGACAACTCACTCTCGACAAACGTCCGGTAGTAGCGCCCCTTACAACCCGCAAGCGTGCAGTCGTAGCCGGAATAGTCCTTATCGTTTTGGATGGACTCGCCGCCAGCCCGCGCGCCGATAAAAGCCAAAGGGAATATTTCAAGCTTAGCCTGGCCGGAATTGTACGAACCCGCGGTGGCACCATCCAAAGCCGCTCTGACATAACCGGAAAAAGGCGCGCCCTCGGTTCCGTAAGCCACAACCCCATAACCAATTGTGGGTTCAATAACCCCGCTTAATGGGTAGGATCGATAACTGCCACCGATACTTAAATCCGTGCCGGCCAACGCCACCGAAGAGGACAGCAAACCGACAATTACCGGCACCCATTTCAACCAAATTACATCCATTTTTCCCACTCTAAAAAACCTACACAAAGCGAACTAAAGTTAAACAGCAACATTAGAGATCCACCCTAACTCCTATTCCACCCTATCGCGCGAAATCCCGCCACCATGAAATTTGGAAATGGTCTGTCTAAATGAACGACAGCGTAAATTGCGAGGCCCAGGGCTTGCTCAAGGATAAACCCGAGACAAGATGTCTCACGCATGAACCAACCCAACAGCCGTGAGTCCAGGATGGACTCTCGGCCCTCCTGTCCGCTCGCCTCCTTGTGAAAGGGGAGGCGGGCGTCTCTTTACAAATCTTTACTTTCCAACCTGCCATTCCTACCCCGGGTCATCCGGGGACGGCAGTTCCTTTTTGTCCGAGCGCATTTTGCGCTTAAGATTATAGGTAATTCACAAAAATTCTCCACGGTTCCAACACTTAACTCAGGCATCCCGCTTGCTCATGGAACGCTTAACTATAGAGGTCATGCACAAGGAGTCCGCGCATGTTGGATTACAATCAAAGTCACCGCCAGAGTGTCGATCAAGATCTGGAAAATAAAAGCAAAGCCATAATGTTAGTGCTGGCCACAATGGTGGTTATCACCGGCATTCAAATCATCACGTGGGATAAGTACGCCCTCGACATTATTCCTATCATGCTCAAAGAGGTGGTGTCGGCGTCCTCGCCCCAAGACTGGGAAGACAAAGCGAAGATGTGCACGGATCTAAAAAAATGGGATTGCGTGGAAGCCGAGTACACGAAAGCCGCACAAAATGACCGCCACCAGTATGTGCGTCTAGGCCAGTTTCAAATGCGTCGTAACAAATTTGACAAAGCCGCACATAGTTTCTCGATCTACTTTAAGGACGGGGGCGAAGACGTTGAAGTCGCCGCGACTTACGCAAAAGCTCTAGCTGAAACCAACCAATTCGACGAAGCTTCCAAGTACTTTAATATCGCGCTGGAGGCCCGTCCTGAAATGCTACAGGTTCCGGTTGTAATAAACTTTGTCAGATTACTGATGAAAAATGAAAAATACCAGCACGCGCAACGCCTGATCGATGACGTGCGCAAGCAGAACCGGACCGGCAGCCAGTTTATGGACTCGGAGTATAATCAAATCAAGAAATTGAAGACCGCTTCTCGTTAATTGAAAATGCCTGTGCTATCCTGATCTCACGATCGGGGTAGCCACAATGCCGAAAAAACCTGGAGTAAAAATCAATTGGACAGGGGCTCTGTTCCTGACCTTATCGCCCATCGCCGCCGTGGTCTTGGGTTTTATGCATCTCTATATGGATGGGTTCCGCTGGCCGATTTGGGTTTTCGCGATCATTATGTACACCCTCACGGCCTCAAGCATTACCGGAGGTTACCACAGGTATTTCGCTCACCGCGCTTACGAGTGCCGCAATTGGCTGAAGTGGTACTGGTGCCTTTTTGGAGCCGCCGCGTTTCAGAATTCAGTTTTGATTTGGGCCCGCGATCACCGCGTGCATCACCGCTTTGTCGATTCTGACAAAGATCCCTATTCCATCAGTAAAGGTTTTTGGTACGCACATTTCGGCTGGATGATGGTGAATGAAGAGCAAAGCCTTGTTATCGCGGAGCCTTATGGCCGTGATCTCGAGCGCGATCCCATTGTTAAATTTCAAGACGACCACTACGTCACTATCGCCATTGCCATGGGATTATTGTTTCCGGCTATCGTCGGCTACTTTCTCGGTTCCGCCTTTGGTGGCTTAGCCATCGCCGGATTTTTACGCATCGTCACGCTTCATCACGCCACCTTCTTTATCAACTCGTGGTGCCACTGGTGGGGAAGACAGACTTACACAGATACCAATTCGGCAAAGGATTCTTTTGTAATGGCGGTCGCTACGTTTGGCGAAGGCTATCACAACTTCCACCATATTTTTGCCAACGACTATCGCAACGGCGTGCGCTGGTATCATTGGGATCCGACCAAATGGATTATTAAACTTTTCAGCTGGACCGGCGGAGCCTACTCTCTGCGCCGCACGCCTTGGACTGAAATCATTCGCGCGCAAATGCAAATGGACGAGAAACATTTAAAGAACCGTTTGCAGGCCAACTGGCAGTTGCAGTTTCAACAACAGGTCGACAGCCTTAAGCAACGGGTGGAAGCCGCTCATCAACGCTTTGAAGTGCTACGTGAGGAGTACAAACACTCCGCCGACATTTACCGCCAGAGCGGCCTCGACCGCTTACAGGAAATGAAACGGCAAGTGCGCACGGCCAAATTGGAATTCCGCTTTGCTCTTAAGCAATGGCGGGATTATCAAACGTTTCTTATGGCGATCCCCGCGCCCGCGTAGGCCAAACATACTTCTGAGTCCATCGACCACTCACTATAGAGGCGAACCTGTAGGTTGGCCTCTATAGTGAGTGGCTATGGACCCGCAACGTTGTCTCTAGCGGAGCAAATCTGAAGACTGCAAATGGAATAAAAAGCCGGCCAGTGCTTTTGAACGGCTGTTGAGAGAATCGACTCGCAAGAATTCCCCGGACGTGTGCATGTTGCCCCCGACCGGACCCAAACCATCTAAAATAAAATTGGTCGCGGTCGAAAGGTAATTCACATCGCCCGCGCCGCCCGCCGGCTGTGAATACACTTTGCGGCCCTCGAGCTGGCTGACCAATGCCGCGTAACTGCGCGCGAGGCGTTTGCTCCGCCGGGTGAGTGAGAACGGCGGACAGTCGTCGACAATTTCATAACTGGATTTTGTCGCAACCGCACCGCAAAGATTGATGTCACTAGTGGTCTCCAAAATTTTTTCGATCTTGCGGTGAAGATAATCGCGCGACTCCAAATCCGGAAAACGCACATCGAGTTTGGCCGTGGCAAAACCGGCGATGATATTGTGCAGATCTTTACCGGCCTCGATCCCTCCGGCATTGACGCTCAAATGTTTGCGGTAGTTGGTCAGTTGCGCCATTTGATAAATTTTATGAGCCATGTCATGAGCCGCGTTGCCGTGTTCACCATAACTGCGCCCGGCGTGGGCTTCGTGCCCGGTGATTGTTAAGTTGTACCAGCGGTTGCCGCGCCGCTGGTGAATGATCGAACCGTTATCTAACGCCGGCTCCAAACCAAAGCCGACCATTGTGTCGGCGCCCAGTTCGCGGAAAATTTTAGTGAAGCCGATCGAACCCATTTCTTCATTGGGTGAGCAGATCCAGCGCAATCCGTATTCGGTTTCGGGGTTGGCGCGCAAAAACCGGCGTAAAGCGCTTAAGCCGACCACGACTCCGCCTTTGTTGTCGATCACGCCCGATCCGCCGGCTAAATTTTTCGCCAAATCCACAGCGAAAGGCTGCTCATTACCCAATACCGTGTCCGTATGCGTGACTAAAGAGATAAACTGCTTCCTACGTCCCGGCCGCTCGGCAATAATCAAATGTGAGAAGCGCGGGTCATCCGCCACCAGCTTTTGCTTAAAGCCCAGCTCATCGAGCACGCCGCCGACCAGCGCCTGCGCCTGCTCCACGCCCCGCCTATTTAAGGTCTGGGTGTCGATCGCCACTAACTGCTTAAGCAGCTCCAACTCACTGACCGCTAAATCGGGTTGGATAAAGCTAAGATCCCGCTCTTTTAACTGGCGGCCCATTAGTTTTTCAATTCGCTCGCGGAATTTAAACATGCGCACAAGCTAGACAAAGGCTTGGTATTTGTGAACAATTAAATCATGTACGCTTGGTCTCAATTCCTATTGGTCGCGTTCCCAGCTATTTTTACAATCGTCAATCCGCTAGGCGCGGTCGGCCCGTTCCTGGCGATGACCGGAAGGGACAGCACCGCGAAACGCGACTCCACCGCGAAACGCGCCTGTTTTTTGGCGGCCGGGGTGATGTTTGTGTGCGCGGCCCTTGGCGGGTTCGTGTTTCAAGTCTTCGGCATCACCCTGCCCGCGTTAAAAATCGCCGGTGGTGCTCTGCTATTTTTGGTCGGCCTCGACATGGTCAATGCGCGTGAGTCGCGCGCCCGCGCCACCGACGAGGAACGTGAGGAAGGCGCTTTGAAAGAAGACATCGCCATTTTTCCCTTGGGAATTCCCCTGCTCAGCGGGCCCGGTGCCATGGTTACGGTTTTTATCTTGATCGAACGCGCCAAAGATCCGTTTGAAGTCAGCATCGTTTATGTTTCCATCGCGCTGACCATGGTTGTGTCGTTAATTTTTTTAATGCAGGCTTCAAAGCTGGCCAGCCTGTTCGGAGCCACCGGAATCAATGTCATGTCGCGGATTATGGGATTGATCTTAGCGGCCAACGCTGTTCAGTTTATTTTGAATGGACTGATTG
>JANMVK010000002.1:0-3479 GCA_031392725.1 Pseudobdellovibrionaceae bacterium | reverse complement strand
TTTGGTCAAACCACCCGCTTCACCGGCGTTGATATGATAGGGATTGCCCTTGTAATTCAATTCACCGATGGAAGAAATCACCGCGGCCGTTCCGGTACCAAACGCTTCCAGCAATTTGCCTTCGGAGTGCGCTTTCATAAGCTCAAGCATCGTGATCCGGCGTTCGCTAACCGGCAAACCTTTATGCCGCAAAATCTGCAGAACCGAATCGCGTGTGCCGCCGCTTAAAATGCTGCCGTTCAACGCGGGCGTGACGATCTCGCCCTTTAATACAAAAAACACATTCATGGTGCCGACTTCTTCAACGCCTTCATGAACGGCATCGAGCCACAGCACTTGATCAAAACCTTCTTTGTTGGCTTTGATCGCGCTTTGGAATGAAGCCGCGTAATTGGCGCCGGCTTTGGTGGCGCCAAGTCCGCCGGGAGCCGCGCGCAGGGAGCGGTCTTCAACGTAAATCCGCAAAGGCGTGGTGCGGCCCGAAAAATACGGACCCGTCGGCGACAACACGATAAAAAACAACGCCTCTTTAGAAGGCGTGGCTTTTAACAACGGTTCCGTGGCAATCAAAGTCGGACGAATATAAAGAGAGCAGCCCTTTTCCGCCGGCACCCAACGTTCATCTAAAGACACCAGCTCACGCAGAGCCGCCATAAATAAATCGCGGGGCGGAGGCGGCAAACACAAACGGGCCGCGCCTTCTTGCATACGAGTGATATTGAATTCGGGACGGAATAACTTCACGCTGCCGTCGGGTTGGCGAAAGGCCTTCATGCCTTCAAATAAAGCCTGGCCGTAATGAAACACGCCGGCTGTGGGCTCGAGCTGAATGGGACCATAGGGTTCAATCCGGGCGTCAATCCAGCCCTGTTCGCTCTTAAAATTGGCGTAAAAACAATGATCGCTAAAATTACGGCCAAACTGCAATTGCGAACTGGGCGGCAGTGGCTTCAGCGTTGAAGCCAACCGCCGTGAAATCTGCACAGCACTGGGCGTAGGCGTAGGATTTTTCAATTCATGTGTCTCTATCATAGTTTGGCCCCCCTTATGCGGCTAGGCAATGAGGTCAAAGCGTTATGACACAACTACGCCCACCGCACAAACTTTTAGGGCAAAAAGGTACCTAAATAAGCCAAATACGCTTTTTGGTACTCCTTAAAGCCGTACAACATATCGTCACGTTTGATCGTATAAAACTGATCAGGCACGGCGCCGTTATTTTCAATGGCCACACCGTCAGGACGATAGAATAACGATTTAGTCAGAGAGAACGTCATCTGCGAATTGGGTAATCCAGCCGGGTAAATCTGAATATGTCCGCCAAGACCCGAAGTGGTTTGACCAAATAATTTTGCGCGGCCCAAACCCTGGAGCAGCGCCGGGAAGGCGTCGCCGCCGGAACCGGACATTTCATCAATCAGCATCACCACGGGTTTTGTGTAGTGAATGTAATTGGGCTGCATAGTCTCCCAACCATCGATCGGGATTTTGGGAGTAAGCCGCGAGGTGCCGGCTTCCCAAGTGGTCTTGATCAAGTTGTGGACTTTTTCCACTGCTTTATAATCAAGCGTATCTTTGGCGGTTCCACTTACCCATTTACCGAAATCAATATAGCTCTCTTTGCTGGCGAGCAGTTCAAACATGGTTTGTTTAAACGGTTTATCCATAAACAACGACACCATTTTATGCACCAGCCACACCGAGCCGCCGCAGTTATGATCTTGGTCGATAATCAAACCGACGGTGTTTTGCTCGAGCACGCTAATGGCGTATTCATATTTGGCGAACCACTCTAACGTGAGTTGCAATTCATTTTTGTCATCTTCCCCAGGCGAATAATGCGGAATGCGCAAGTAACCGACATTGCCCTTAGGCGTGGGGTGATAATAAGCCACAAACGGCTCTTTCATAATCACCGTGGCATCTTGCGGAATTGCCACGCGGGTGGTGCCGGCGCAGGCGTAAGGACGGTCGGCATTGGGATGCACGAAATCTTGGAATGCGGTGTTGCTCAGATTATCAAAACTCTCACTGGCCGATCCGATAAAGCCGTTGGTCATGCCAAAGTTGGCGAACTCTAAGGTCGGCGACAGCAGTTGATCGAGACCCTGGCCTTCAACAACCCATTTCAGTTCACCGGCTTCAATAACTTCACTGGTGCCACGGCGAATTTCAAATTTCACCACGGTTGCGGCCGGCACCGGCAAACGCGCGGCCCGTCTGAAGAACACGGTCCAAGAGGCGGCGCGCCGGATGGACAAGTCGCTTCCCTGAGCCACGTAGGTGCTAGTCGTATCGAGATAGTCTTTAATTTTTTGACCGTCGACGCTGATAATTTCATCGCCGATTTCAAAGGGAAATTGCTCTTTAGTTACTTTAGTGCGGTCAATGCCGCTGATCAAAACCTTGCCATCCACCAAGTCGGTGACCACAGCGCGGCTTTTAATCACTGTGCTCGGAACCCGGATGCCAAAATGGCCGTCGCGGTAGGAGGCCACATATTTCACCAGCGTGTAATAAAACTCGCGGTTGGTGGTCGTGGCTTCAATCAGATTTTGGAAATGAATATTAAGATTGGTGATGTCGACAATCTTGTTCGACATTTTGTATTCCAGCGGGCCGTAGTTGGCGTTGATCACACCGGTTAGATACTGAAAGTCTTCCAGTTTCTGTGCTTTGGTCAGCGGACGCGCCGTAGCGGTCGCGGTGAAAAGCATCAGACATAGCAGTGCTAGCAATGATTTCATTATTCCCCCCGGAATCATTATTTGAAATTGTGTGGCGACAGTAATACAGTTGCCGGGAAATGAAAAGCCTCGAGAACTTAGTTCTTTTGGACTCAAATATTAAAATGCCTGTCATGGATTTGCCGGTGCGCTCCGTGGCGCCCACGCTGACCAGCGGAACCGTACTTATCTCGCCTGGATCTAAACTTACGCCCGAACAGCTCAAGTCTGTGCACCATGTGACGGACATCGTCGCGCCCAACGGCTTCCACAATGCAGGCATGCCGCAAGCCCGCCAAATTTTTCCGGGTGCCCGCGCATGGGGCGTGCCTGGGTACGACTATCCTAATATTTTAACGCCCGCACATTGGCCGCATCAGCGGGAATTGCCGATGGTGCAGATCGAGGGCGTTCCGCGAATCAGCGAAGTGGTGTTCGTGCACAAAGAATCACGCACGTTAATTTGCGCGGATATGGTTTTTAATTTGTTGGATGCGAAGGGCATTGGTTCGTATGTGATTTTGAAATTGATGTTTGATAACTATCGCCGGTTGGCTGTGAGCAAATTTTGGTGCCGGTTTATTAAAGACAAGCCGGCGCTGGAGAAATCCTTGGGTATCTTATTCAGCCACGACTTTGACAATATTTTGATGGCTCACGGGGATCCGGTTATCAGCGGCGGGCGGACGAAGCTTCTGGCCGCATTCGCCGAGCGCGGATTGAAACCTACCTAATAGTCTCTGGAGGCGAACC
>JANMVK010000841.1:0-10781 GCA_031392725.1 Pseudobdellovibrionaceae bacterium | reverse complement strand
GGGGGAGTCACTTGCCCGAGCTGGTCTTCGGCAGGCGCGCCATCCAGGCTCGGTTGTGCCAGGGCGAAAACGCCTTGTTGATCCTGCAACATGACTTCGACCCAAAGAGTGTTCTGGTTAGCGGACTGCAAGGAGTTGATGGTGCCGTTGGCGTTCTTGGTTCCGGTCGGGCTTAAACCCGTGCGGCCTTTGCGCAGGACTTCCTTCTTGTTTTGCTTGGGCGGGCAGCCCGTCAAAGCTGTAACGCTGATGAGTGCTAAAATGAAAAAGTTGCGAGCTAACATAACGTCCCTCCTCCGGGATACTCACTAGTATTACAAGCCCAGTGCCAGGGTCAGGGTGCTGAATTTTTGAGCTGAGAGGGCCCACTGACAATGCCCGTGCACACATGTCAGGGTCGTTGACGGGCGTCTCAATTTGAGACAACCTTGCCTATCATACTGTATTTGAGGAGGAATCTTCGATGTACCCGCGTCTGTTTTTAGCCTTATTCGCGGTAGTGGCTGTGTCAGGCTGTGCCAGCTATTTTAAACGCAAGGATTGCGAAAAAACCAACTGGTTCCAGCACGGTCACGACGTGGCAATGTCGGGCCGCCGCCTGGACGCCGATGACTTCGTTAAGGAGTGCCAGAAGGTTGAAGCTAAAATGAGCTTCACCGACATGGACACCGGTTTTAAAGCCGGCATGGGCAAGTACTGCACCGGCGACAATATTTACGATGTCGGGAAAGCCGGCAAGCCGTTTTCCTATGAAATGTGCGACGGCGAAAACTTGGCCAAGATGCGCGGCCGCTACACCGAAGGGTTGCGCGTATTCTGTACGCCCGCTTCAGCCTACCGCTTTGGCACCTCGGGCGGGATTTACCAAAACGTGTGCCCCAAAAATTTAGAAAGCGATTGGCTGACCGAGTACCGCAAGGGCCGGAAAATCTATTTGGCTGCAGCGATCACGGAAAAAGAAAAAGAGGCGCAGCGGATGGATGGTGAGATTGCGCAATTGGAATCCCAGCGCAGCTCTCTCACCCACCAGCAAATGATGGTCAGTCACCGCACTGAGACCCGCACCGAACAGGTGTTTGACGCCAACACTGGCACTTACAAGTCGCAGACGGTGACGGCCCCGTCGGAAGGCGCGAAAATGCAGGCGCAACAACTGTCCAACGAAATTTCGACTCTCAATTACCGGATTCAGCAAACCCGGGACCGGCAACGAGCCATCATGAGTGAAGTCAGCAAAATGCGCACCGAGATGGTGACGCTTTAGTCAGGACGGGGTTTGAATAAATTTATTTTTATTTTGGCGTTCGCGCTTTGTGGCCCCGCCGGGGCCGCGACCTTCGCGGGCTCGCTTAAATCCTCAACCGATTTTTATTCCACGGATTTAGGCAAACCCACGGATCAAACCACGCCTTATTTCCAATTTGATTTGGCCAGCAAACATAAATTTTCAAATCGGCTCCGCCTCCAATGGAAATTGCTGGCGTTGAGCAATGTTGTGGCCGAGGGCAAGGGCAGCACCGAGGAAAGCCCTTTTAACGAACAGTTGTATCTGGATCTGCCGGAAGCTTATGTGGAACGAAAATGGGGTTCGTCCAAACTGCGACTGGGGATGAATACGGTCAACTGGGGCGTGGTGGATGGTTACAGTCCGTCCAACGTGATCAACACCTCGGCTTATTTTCATCCACTGCGCACACCGAAGCGTGGCTCGCCAACGGTGGAACTGCAATCCGGGGGCGAAGCCCTTGGTGCGCATGCGATTTATATTCCCCGGCAACCGCGCGGGATCTTGCCGGCGGTTGATTCTCGATGGTTGCCGCGAGACGTGTTGGTGAATCTGGGTCCTGGCTTACCCAGAGTTGCGATTCCGGATGATTTTGAATATGAATATGGTTCGGAAATTGAACTCGATCATGCGCGCGACAATAATTACGGTTTGAAATTGAATTCACACACCGGAAGCTGGGATTTTCAGGTCACTCACTTTGAGGGCGCCTCCCCTTTTCCTAAAATTCGACCCTCGCTCAGAGTGATTTCCACGCCGGGCGGCTTTGTCGCGCAAACTCCTTACAATCTGGATCCCGTCACCTACCGCATCCGCAATTCCGGGATGGGAGTGACCTATGCGGGCGAAAAATGGATTTACCGTTTTGAAAGTGCCTACACTCACACGGTTTCCGATGGCGCCACCTTTGGCATACAACCCTGGTGCTGGGCCAATGTGGCGGGCGTGGAAACAAATATTGAAGTGGGCCGCAGCGCTCTGACCGTGATCGCGCAGTATTACCATACGGACGTTTCGGTTAAGGCCGATAATTATATTTCATCGTCTTATCGTTTGTTTGACCGCACGGGAGCGTTGGTTTTGCGGTGGCCGGTGAATGATGCGTGGATGGTGCATGGCTCCACTTTGATTGAAACCAAGACTCATGGATTATTTTGGACCGCGGGTGTTGAACAGAAAATCAAAGACGTTTTTAAATGGGGCGTGGGCTGGCGTGATTTTTCAGCCCAGGATCCGGGCCTGATTAAAACTTTTGATAAGAATGATCATGTGAATCTGGATTTGACCTATTTTTTCTAATTACAGAATCTGAAATTCACCCGCGGCGCCCCTTGTACAGCGCGCCATGGCCGTCTGGTTGGACGGAGCCGGCTGGTGGCGGGTAAGGCGGAATTTATTTCTTTTGAAAAGTAATCGGCAGCAGGATGCTCTGCTTGAACAGCTTGAGATCCCCATAGACCGCTTTCATATTGGTCATATTCCACTCCGGCAGCGGCACGCTGAAGGTTTTGCCGTTGATCATATCGCGGCCGGCGGTGCCTAAGCGAGACGTGTCGATATTCTCATTCACTGTGCGATAGGATTTATATTCAGAGCGGAACTTCGCGGTCAGCGGCACCGAACTTGTACTCATATTCATAACCAACTGTTGTGATTTCACCGAGGCGCGGAACAATCCGCTGACCGTGCTGCGGAAGTCGACATAGTTGAGATATTGATCTTTCGCCGGCGCCAAATCATTTATTAACACCGCGGATTTGGCATCGTACACAATTCCGCCGCCGTTTTGGGCGGTGCCTAAGCGCACATTGCTTAACTGCGGAATGGAATCCGCGGATATATCGAAGTAAAACAGGGTCGACGTCGAGAATTTTTGCAAATCAGGCCACACTATACTTTGATTGGTGCGGTTGTTCATCAGATCCACAAAGCCTTTAATCTCGGTGGATTTCATTCGGCGCGTAAGATCGCCGGTGGCGTAAGTAAACGCGGCCAAATTCTCCAAGGCATTCTTTGGCAGTATAAATCCAGACTCGGTAGCGGTGGCGTAATCCTGTTCGGGAAGCGTGCGGTCGACCACGCTCGGCATGGTGCTCACACCCTGCCGCTTGAGATTTAGATAACCCGGGATGCGAATCCCGCCGCCCGGCATGGTGATCATAAATTGGGGCTCCCAGGTCATATTCAGACCGGGTTTTAAAGTGTTCTGCCGCACTTTCATCAGCTCCGTTTTCAAACCGTGCAATGAAGTGTTCATCCAGGCCAGAATTCCCCGCCGCAATAAATCCTGCATGGCGTTTTGGTCGCCGGTGACCGCTTTAACATTGTCTTTTAAGGCCTGTTGAATTTCGGGTGGCCCTTGGCACTGGCCTATATTGGTGGTGGCGGGCGGCGCGGTCGGGCTGCCGGTGAATTCAAATTCCTTCCACTGCACGACGATTTCCTGATTGACGATTCCCCACGTCAGTTTGCCGCGCACTTTCCACAGGCCGCCCGCGGCCTTCCAATCCATGCCGGCGCAACTGCCGTCCAGATTGATAATAATTTGCACTCCACCAATATTCTTAACAATGGTGTCATGAATTATGAACTGGCCGACGTTCACCAGTGGATCCGACCAATAAAGTTCAAATGATAATTCCTGCGAATTTAACTTTTCGGTGTGCACATTTAACGAGAACGGGCCCTTGGCCTGCACTTGCGTCCACATTGTTTTATATGGTTTCTGAAATTGCATTTCCGGCCAATCCCAGGTCGCCGATTTATTTATTTTATCGGCCGTGAGCATAAAAACATTGGCCACTTGCGACGGGTGAATCACCAGATCGCTATTGATTTTCATCGACGCCACTTGAGCGTTGGCCATAGGGAAAAACACGGTCAGAAGAACAATAAATATGTGATGCATGCTCTATAGTATCGCCCTACTTCAGCCGTTAAGATAGGGCACTTCTCAAATTAAGAGAGAAATAAATAAGAATGAAAAGTACTTCGACAAAAACAAAACTTTTCTCATTAGGGACACTGTGGCTCTTCACACTCGTCACGCCCGTGGCGGCTTACTTTGCTTTACAAATTTCGACGAACTATTCCATGGATCAATTTCTTCCCAAGAAGCACCCACTGCTGACTTGGGACCGCGAGAGTAAAAAAGTTTTTCACATTTCGCCGGCTGCGCCGCATATCGTCCTGATGTCGCTGCCCAAAAACTCCAAGGCCGAGTGGATCGATAAAACGCATTTAGACGGTTTGACCAAGCTGACGGGCATTATTGAGAAGCAAAAGACCGTCAAGACAGTGGTCAGTTTGGGCAACATTCAATCGGCCTTCGATCACAAAAATCAATTGATGGTGGGCTCGCTCAGCGATCTGCGCAAGCAGGGTTTCAAATTGGAACAGGTTTTGGACGATCCGCTTTACACGCCGAATCTGATTTCCAAGGACGGCCGCCACACGGCCCTGTTCGTCATCCCAGGAAAATTGAGTCAAGATCAACACGCGCACCTGCTGAACAAACTCAAACATCTCGCGAAAAAATATGTGCCTGATGCCAATGTGCAGATTGGCGGTCCCGCGGCGATTCGCACGCAGCTAATTGAGTTGCTGTCGCGTGAGCTGATGGTGTTTATTTTCTTGTCGCTCGTCGGCTCCATGGCCGTGGTCAAAATCATGTTTCAAGGCTGGGCGATGATTCCCAAAACGCTGTTTGTCTTGGTCATCGCCAATATTCTTACGCTTGGGCTTATGGGCTACATGGGGATGGCCATTAATATATTGTCCAGCACGTTGCCGATCATCGTAACGGTCACGGCGCTGGGAATTTCCAATCACACCATGGTGCGAATGGCTCAGGGCACTCACCTGCCCTACACCGAGCGCATGGCCTTTATGAAGAAGTTGATGCTTGAATTGCTGGTTCCCCACACTTTGACCGCCGGTTCAACCGCGGCCGGCTATGCGTGCTTGATTCCCTCCGACGTCGCGATTATTTCCCAGTACGGCCTGATGGTGTCCATCGGCGTGTTGACCGCCGCCCTGACCGCGCTGTTTATCGTGCCCAATATTTTGCTGTGGACCGAATGGCCCAAGCCACGCAAATTTTTATCCAAATCGCAAAGCTTCTCTTACTTCTTAGTGCGCAAAGCCCACATCCTGACTCCGGCCATCGGAATTTTGGTGGTGGTATTTGCCGCCTTCGGCACGGACCTCAGTTGGACGGCCCGCCTGTTCGACGATCTCCCCGCCAACCATCCCGCGCGCCGGACCACGCAGCTGATCGGACAAAAACTCGGAGGTGTGGCGACCGTGGACTTTATGGTGGGCAGCAACCGCGGTAAGGATCACTGGAAAGATCCGGTCAATGTTAAAAAGCTTCATGCTTTTGCCAATCAGTGGCGCAAGAACCGCGACGTGGGCAGCATTCTCACTGTCGCCGATTTTATCGCCACCGGTGAGGGCAAACAGAAAATTCCCAACAAGCGCGCGGCCATCGCCGAACTGCAGTTCCTCTATGGTATGTCGGGTGAGAGTCCGTTAAAACAATTTTTATCCAATGACGAGAAATGGACCCGCGTCGCCATTCGACTTCCCGATCTGCCGGCAGAACGCAACAAAGCCATTATCGCCAAGATGGACGAAGACTTGCGCCGCGACTTTCCCAGTATGGAAGTCAAAGTCTCGGGCTTTGCCGCCATCGTGCCGGCCATCAATGACGACATCTCCAAACAATTGATGTGGGGATTTTTCGAAGCGCTGTTTTGGATCGTATTAATCATGTCGATCGCACTGCGCTCGCTCAAATGGGGATTAGTGGCGATATTGCCCAACCTCGTGCCGCCCGCCGTGCTGATGGGACTGCTGGCCTTGTTTGGCATCGACATTAAGCCAGGGATCGCGATTATTTTCGCGATCAGCTTGGGCATGTCGTTCGATAACACAGTCTATATTCTGCTCCGGCTCAAATACGTCCTTAAGTCTAGAGGCTGCACCACTCGCCTGCCCATTTACAGTTTGATGAAGCGCGAGACCATGCCCTGCCTGGTGTCGAGCATGGCGCTAATGGCTGGCTTTTCGATCTTCTTGTTTTCGATGTTTCCCGTGAATAAACTGTTCGGAGCGTTTATGCTGATAGCGCTCACAGCAGGTCTCGTGGGCGATCTCGTGTGGCTGCCGGTGATTCTGAAACGCTTCCCCTGGTTGCTGCTGGAAAAGGGTGAGGGTTATATGTTTTTTGAAGGTCTATCATTGCGCTGGCGCCGTTTAGCTCATGCCAGTCCCTACATAATTTTAATTATTCTGGGAATCTTCGCCTTCCGCTACACCTACGCCGCGCCGGCAATGGACGTAAAAGAGATTTTAAAAAGTGTAGAGGAGCGTTCGGCTCCGCCCAATGAACGCGTGCAGATCAAAATGGTGATTCAAGAATCCGATGGCTCGAAGAAAGAGCGCGTGCTCAGCATTTTGCGCAAGAATTTGGGCGAAGCGCGGGCCTTGATCCGTTTGCAAAAACCTTCCGACCTGAAGGGCTTGACGCTGTTGACCGTGGCCTCAGGCGATAAGGAAGACCAATGGCTTTATTTACCGTCGGATAAAAAGAGCCGCCGCATTTTAGGTTCCAATAAAAAAGGCAAGTTTCTCGATTCCGAAATCGCCTACGAGGATTTGCGGATTTCCACTTACAAGGAATTTAATAACAGGGTGATTAAAGAAGATGGGAAAACCTTTGAGATCGAGAGTAAGGCCAAGCCCGACACCGATTCTTCCTACGGCAAAATCATCACCTGGATCAGCAAGGCCGACTTCCGCGTGGAGAAGGTCGATTACTACGACACCGACGGCAAGCTGTGGAAGCAGGCGCAGATGTCCAAATATGAAAAGGTCGGCAATAAGTTCTGGCGCGCCCGCCAGGTCAACGTGACCAACGTGCAGGACAAACGCAAAACGCAATTGATTGTGCAGAAGATTTCGCTGAAAAAAATTAGTGATGAAGAAGTCTCGCTCGGCGCGCTCGAGGAATAATCAGTTGCCGCCAGCTGCACGGATTCTCCGGCGGGCCGCGCATATTAACTTTTTTGTTTTCTGATAGGCATCTTGCTGCGAAGAAGTTTTTTGGCTCTCAATGCCGGAGTTTTTCTGGCGGCAAAATTCTTGGCCTGGTTGGGCGTGCGTGAAACGGCTTTAGGAACATTATCTAATATACTGCGGTTCAGTTCAGTGAGACGGGCGTAGTGTTGAGCACGGGCGCTTTCGCGGGGGCTGCGGCCCAGCCGGGCCTTATCCACAAACGCGTTAATCACAAAGGGGGCGGCCATTTTATCGGCCTCCTCAGCGTGCGCGGCTGACATTAAGCCTGCGATTAAACTCATGGCTAGGAATCCAAAGATTAGGGCATTGAGCACGGAGCGCATTGGGTTCACCTCTTGTGCCTTCTTCTATTACAAGCTGGGTGCCAATCCTTCGTAATTTGAGGGGTTTATGGCAGCGGCCAGTGTGTATTAGGCTCAACGCGTGACCAGCGTTTAAGCGCCTGCTCTTAAGCCAGACACCGCTTCAATTAATCGACACTCGGGCTAACGCGTGGACCAATCCGGACGCCCAAGTGCTCGAAGTCTGGTTAACTGCGTTTACAAGGCGGCACCGGCATTGCTACCTTGAATCGTGACTATGAAGCGAAAATCTCCAGCTAAAGTTGTGCGCAAATATCCGAGTCGGGCCGCTGATGTGCCGGTCAATCAGGAGATGTTGTTTATCGTGCGGGATCAACTGTCATCGCAGATCAAACAATTGTCATCGCAGATTAAAGTAGTGGAGCATGGTTTTGGACAGGATTTTCATGAACTGAAATCCGAAATGCATCGGGTGGCTCTCCTAGTTGAAGAACAAAACGCCAGGAACCGCATCGTTCTCGACGGGCTCACCAGCCTTTTTGAGCGACAAGACCGCGTGGAAGCCAAAGTCGACGCTCTTCAAAAGTAGTGGGTTTGAGGCGAAATCTTTTCACCTGACACTGGAGCCAAAAAAGTCCAGTTCACCGCCTACCCAAACAACATCAGTGACATGCCTGCACTGCCAAAAACCGGCACTGCATATGAACATTTGAAAAAGAAAATTATCCCATCCGCCATTGAAACTTTAGTTTGTTAAAGTGATGAAGTTCAATGCGCAGGAGGTTTTGTGGAAAGGAATCTACGACATGAATTCGAAACAATGGCCACTCACCTATCTGGTGATCCCGCTCGCCCTGGCGGCAACTGCGTGCCAGCCAAAAATGAAAGGCGCGCAGCCTTCTCCCGCCGACCAAGCGAACGTCCCCGAGAAATTGGATATCTCCCCCACTGGTCTAATTCCAAATGGCGATGCCCGCCAGTTTGAAAATGCTAAAGCGTTTCTTTTAAATTTGGCCGGAACACAAGATATAGAGGACCACATCCTGATCCGGGAAAATCCATCGCCCGCCGAACAACAAGCGCGCCAGCAACTGTGGACCGATCTCGCCCAGGAACATAAAAATGTGGCCACGCAATTGTTAAGCCTGTGCCAAATCAACCGCAAACAAACCAAACCGGATCTCTCCACGCTTTCCGCCACCGCGCAGTTTGTGTACGGCAGCGACCTTCACACCGAAGGCGCGCAATGCCCGGCGACCTTAAGCCGCGTGGCCCAGTCACAGGGCAAAGTGCTGACCTGGAACAAGGACAACAAATCCGGCAGCTACCGCACCACTTCGAGCGTAAAGACCGTAAGTGAATTTCAGGATCCTGCCCATCAGCAAGCGCTGGGCATGAGCAAAGGGGAGTTCACCATGCGCTTTATTCTCGACGCCATCCGTGAAGGCGGAGACAAGCGCCGCTCATTTTTGCGCGCCACCGGTTTTGGATTTATGATTCTGACCACCAACAACATCGGCCGCGTGGACTTTAAATACCGCGGACAAGAACTGCACAAAGACGGCGTTAAAACCACGGTGATATTTTTTGAAGCCACCACCGGCGGACAAACCTACAATTACGCCTTCCATACGGAAGGCAGCGGGATGATCCGCCAGCTAAAAAAAGCCTACGTCGGCAACGCCGCGATATCGGCCGACGAGATTAAGAATTTGAAAGTTGAGAAATTGGCTTCGAAATTGAGCCTGTCCGTTAACTGACCTCTAGTGGATAGGATCAATGGGGTGCCTCTCCTTAGCCGGGAGAGGCATTTTTTTTACTGAACGGTCGTGCGGCAAACGGTTTTGGATTGCGCGATGGTTACGTCCACGCCGCTTTCTTTGATCACGATGGGTTTATCCAAAGTGGTGGTTTCGACCTTGGCGCCGTTTTCAATAGTTGTCACCGTCGTGTCGCCACCGGAGGATACGGAACCATCCTTCTTGATCAAGCGTACAAATGTGGTTTTTTCCGAGCGGCCGGGAGCTGTGACTTCCGAGACACCCTCTTCGCTGACTTCGCCGTTGGCTATGTTTACGCGCTTCGAGGCCTTCGACACTTTGTAGGCATCACGGGTTTCTTTGATCAAACGATCTATACTATGACCATTGGTCATGCTGAACACGAACTCCACCGACTGTGCGTTGCCTGAGGAGGTTTCACTGAGACCATCGGGCGAGACCATCACACGGCGGCCCACGCTAACGATCCGCTCATGCAAAACGTTTTTCGTAACGTTGTCTTGTTGAAACTTGCGGTGTTCCGCGGTCTCACACGTCATCACTTCAAAACGGCTAACGCCTTCTTGTTTTTGCGCTTTCATTTTACGGCCGCAGCCGATGGACGCGAATACCGAAACCAGCACAGCGAATTTCACCAAATTAAATAACGTCATCGACAACTCCTTAAGGTGCCGGACAATTACCATAACTGCGCCGCCCCTATAAGGGCGGCTGAAATTTATTCTGGGATGGTTAGATTATGGACAGCCGGGTCGCGACCACGCGACTCGGAGATATCAGGCTCCGTAGAATTTGCGGTTGGTCTTAGCGAGATTCAGCAACGGCTGGGCCGGCTTTAAGCGCGGTCCGCACTTGCTGGCGTAGACTTCCAGCTCCTGGGTCACATACTGAGTTCCCAAGGAGTCCGCATACTTGAGCAGGCCTCCGCGAAAGGGAGGAAATCCCGTGCCCATGATCATTGCCAAGTCGACATCTTGGGGGTTATTGACGATGCGGTCCTCGATCAAGGCCAATGCGGCTTCATTGATCATGGTAAACACGCCCCGTTCAATGCATTCTTTTTCCGTCAGCGGGTTCTTGGGCGAGGAAAGACCGAGTTCGGCATAGACTGATTTGTCGACCGAGAGCTGCTTGCCTTTGTCATCGTAAAGATAAAACCCACGGCCGCCCTTTTTGCCAAGGCGCTTGGAATTGTACAGCGCTTCAACCAAGTTCGGCACTTCGATGCGATCGCCGAGCGATTTGTGGAAAATCTTAACCACCTTGATGCACACATCGAGTCCGACTTCATCCATCAACCGGTAAGGTCCCATGGGCATGCCGAACTGG
>JANMVK010000793.1:0-1347 GCA_031392725.1 Pseudobdellovibrionaceae bacterium | reverse complement strand
GAAACCCTTCGCCGAGGGCTTCAGCTGGTGTCGGCGGGTGAAGCCTACGAGAGTTTACGTAGACTCCGCGGCAAGGTTAAGTTTTCGATAGATTTGAAAAAGCTCAAGGGGGACCGACAGTGATTGCGGTCGACACCAGCTCATTCGTGGCCTACCTACAAGGCGCAGACGGGCCTGATGTTGACCTTTTGGATAAAGGCCTCGAAGCCAAGCAGGTGATGTTGCCTCCGGTGGTGGTGACTGAACTTCTCAGTGATCCTGAGTTGTCCAAAACTCTGGTTAGTTTGATCAAAGAAATTCCGCGGCTTGAGGTCTCGGACGGCTATTGGGAGCGTGCCGGGGCCCTTCGATCTCAACTCTTGGCCAAAGGATTTAAAGTGCGTGTCGCGGATGCGCTAATTGCCCAATCGTGCTTGGATAATAAAATTGGACTGATCACCCGCGATGGAGATTTCAAAGCGTTGGCCAAAGTCTGTGGATTGTCACTTCTCAAATGAGCAACTCAGTATGGATAACCATCTCAGTTTGAGACACTTTCAAGATTGATCCGATTTTCTCAAAACCGCCGTTCCGGCGTGATACATGTATGCGTATTAAGTTTAGATTTTTTCAAAACATTCTCTAGCCTTAGACCTTTGTCCGATAAGATCTAAGGTAACCCAAGAGGATGTAAATTGCGTATATGGGCTAAGATTGTCCTAATTCTATTTAGTTACTCCGCCACGGCGCAGGACTATGTCCCGGGCGAAGTTATCATCAAATTAAAATCCGACAATGGCTCCTCAGAATCTTATGCCTTTATGGGCAAAGCGGTTTCCGACAAGGAAATGGCGCTGAAGGACTCCTGGGGCAAGATGAATATGTACCACTTCGCTCTTAAAAAAGGGCAGAGCGTGGAACAGGCCGTGGTCGAACTCCGCGCTGATCCTAATGTGGCTTACGCTGAACCCAACTATTATTTTAAGAAGAGTGAAGAGACCGGATTGCATGAAACCTTTTCCTCCCAGCAAGTGCAGTCGGCCAATCCCAGCGCACAGGCCGGCTACGCTGCGACCGGCGCCGATATCGGCGTGCAGTCGGTTTGGTCATCCACCTCCGGTATGCCAGCAGTGAAACCTGTGGTCGCCATTATCGACACCGGTCTCGATACCACTCATTATGTAATTGAAGACACCAGCGCCTTATGGACCAATCCCGGTGAAACCGCCGGCAACGGCGTGGATGACGACGGCAATGGGTACATTGATGATCTCCACGGCTGGAACTTTGTCGATAACTCTCCGACTATGTATGATGACGATGGCCACGGCACTCACGTTGCCGGCATTGTTTTA
Source organism: Pseudobdellovibrionaceae bacterium (assembly GCA_031392725.1). Taxonomy (GTDB): domain Bacteria; phylum Bdellovibrionota; class Bdellovibrionia; order Bdellovibrionales; family UBA1609; genus JALHOQ01. The sequence continues at coordinate 13 of JANMVK010000793.1, read as the reverse complement.
AGCATCGATCAAA
>JANMVK010000774.1:0-2707 GCA_031392725.1 Pseudobdellovibrionaceae bacterium | reverse complement strand
AGCCGGAAACGTCGGCATAGGAACGACAGCAGCGCTGAATGGTTCGATTTAAATTTAAACGGCACCGGGGTTAACTTCTCAAGCTTAATCGTTCCGCGCGATCTCACCAATCGCCGCCCCACCACCGGCGTGAACGGCATGATCCGCTACAACACCAATCTCTCGAAGTTTGAAGTTTATGAAGCCAACAACTGGGTCAACATGGTTTCAAGCGGTGGCGCCGCCGACAATCTCGGCAACCACATCGCGACCACACAAATATTGTCTACTCTCGGCACCGGCACCGCTCCCGGATACTCTTTTATTGGCCAGCCTAACACCGGTATGTCCGCCGTTGGCACGGGCGGCATTGCCTTTAGCACTGCGGGTGTTGAACGCTGGCGCTTTGCCAACAACGGCAATATCGGCATCGGCACCGCCGCTCCGGCCCAATTAATTGATATTATTGCTAACGTCGACGCGCCACAGATCATTTCAATCGACAACGGCAACGCCGGCTCCAATGTTGAGGCCGGACTTCACTTGTCAACCAACGCCGGATCGATTGATTTCACAATGTATTCCATCGCCGCGGGCAATTCCGCACAAGTTCAAGCCGGCGCTCCCATATTTGAATTCAAGAACTTTAACGCCGCCGGTAAAATAGTTTTCAATACCGGCGCCGCGGAAAGAATGCGACTCGACGAATTCGGAAAAATCGGCATTGGCACTAGTGGGTCTTCGGCTGGCGCCATTTTAGATATTAATGGCACAGGTATAAATTATTCCTCAGTAGTTGTTCCGCGCGATTTTACCGCCCGCCGCCCGACTGGCGTGAACGGTATGATCCGTTACAATACCAATCTCGCAAAATTTGAAGGTTATCAAGCCGGTACTTGGGTTAACATGATCGGCACCGGCGGCGCCGGTTCGAGCGACAATCTCGGCAACCACACCGCCACCACCAATCTCAACATGGGCGGCAACTACATCAGCTCCGATGGTTCAACAAATGGAATTCTAGTTAACTTCGGCTCCGTGGGGATCGGAACCACTTCTCCCGCCAGTCGCTTCCATGTAAACGAATCAGTTGACGGCTCCACTGGCATACGGGTTAGCAATCCCAACGCTGGCACCAGCGGTCGAATGTCCGTGTCATTGTCTAATGATGCCCAGGATATCGGCAGCATAACGGGCGGCAGCAGCACTCATTCGAATCTTTTTTTCCGAAACCGTATGTCGGTCATGGCTATTAGCGGACTTAACTTGGATGCGGGGAATGACGAGATTCGCTTTACGTCTGGCGGCGGGGGCAATGAGCGAATGCGTCTCGATCTCACCGGCCGCCTCGGTATAGGTACTACGATTCCTTCGGCGGAATTAGATGTGGCGGGAACAGCCGGAATTATCGTTCCGCGCGGTACGACCGCGGCCAGAGTGTTGGGCGTCAACGGCATGATCCGCTACAACACCAATCTCTCGAAGTTTGAAGTTTATGAGGCTAGAAACTGGGTCAACATGGTTTCAAGCGGTGGCGCCGCCGACGACCTCGGCAATCACACCGCCACGACTGCGATCTTGGGTATCGTCGGAACCGCAGGCACTCCCGGCTACACTTATGCGGGTGGACTCCGCGGAATGTACGGGCACGGCACGGGCGGCATCGCATTTAGCACCGCATCGCTTGAGCGCGTCTCGATCAAGCCCTGGGGTCAACTGCAAATCGGGCCACAAATTTCACAGAGCAATGCCAATGTGCAAATCGACGCCGCCTCGCCCTACTTGACTCTGAATCCGAATGCGGTTGGCGCCTTCTATATCGGCGCGGATCAGGCCACCGGCACCGGTTGGGTGGGCTCGGAGAAAAATATTAAATTTACTAGCCTGGTGCCTTACGGCGGCCATCCCAGTGCCGGCGTGGTCCGCATGGTGATTATGACTAGCGGCCAAATCGGGATCGGCACCAACATGGCATTGAACGGCACGATCCTGGATGTGCGCGGAACCGGCGTCGCTTTCTCCAATATGGTTATTCCGCGAGACACCACGGTCAACCGCCCCACTACCGGCGTGAACGGCATGATCCGTTACAACACCAATCTCTCGAAGTTTGAAGTATATGAATCCAGCAACTGGGTCAACATGGTTTCAAGCGGCGGCGCTGCCGACAATCTCGGCAACCACATCGCCACTACACAAATTTTATCTATCTATGGAACCGGCACGGCTCCCGGCATCGCGATAGGTCAAACCAACACCGGAATGTTTGCGGTGGGAACCGGTTCGATCGCATTTAGCACCGGCGGCACCGAGCGCGTGCGCGTGGCGAGCGACGGCAGCATGGGCATTGGAACCTCATTTGGCTGGGGCCCGTTGCATATTAAGGATAGCGTGATTGATAACTTTGGAACCTTCTATTATCCCTTGGTTCTTCAAAGCAACTCCACGGGTGAACCGACCACAGTGGCAATCAAGTTTGCCACCACCACTAACGCCGCCAACACCGCTTCGGCTTACATCGGTGCTGAGCGCAAAGTCAGCGGCAGCGGCAGTGCGCATCTTGTGTTTGGTGTGGGTCAAGATGGCGGCGGCACCGGCGGCGAAACCGAGAAAATGCGCATCGATCAATCCGGCAGAATCGGAATGGGCACCAATTCTCCTCTAAACGGTGCAATTTTAGATATACGTGGCACCGGCGTGATGTTCAGCTCCCTAATCGTGCCGCGCG
>JANMVK010000860.1:0-1316 GCA_031392725.1 Pseudobdellovibrionaceae bacterium | reverse complement strand
CGATCACTAAATATTTGCTGATGGCGTCGATGTACTCGGCGCGGCTCAGCTGATCGACCGTGCGGCCACCGGTGGCAAGTTCCGGATAGGTGTGCTCAAGAATAATGCGGATCACTTCTTCAGACTTAGGTTCCGGCAGTTTCCAGCCATCGCCCATGGTCATTTTAAATTTCGCTTTAATTTGCGGAATCACTTTGGCCAGAACTTCGTCCTGCATGTCGCTCCTCAACAGAGTGAAGGGCGAACGGGCTAAGTCGGGATTAAGGAACTCCGTCATCGGCTTTCCTTCGCGGTCATAGCGGAACAACATTTTTAGCTGGGGAATACTGTGCAGGCCCTTCCAGCGGTAGGAAAAGCGCTGGTACTTTTCAACCTTCGCCAGATTTCTCTGCAGATTGTGCAAGACATAGAATAATTCGGTCTTTCCGGTTCCGGCGGGACCAGGGAAGCCGATGGTTTTGCCGGAGCGGTCTCCGCGCGCGATGGAGTGAAGAGCCGCCACAAATTCCGAAAGGGCTTCTTCTTGACCCACGACCATGCGTCCGCCGCTAGCCGGATGTTCACCCGCCAAGGTCGGATAGATCTTTACGTTTTTAACTTTATGTAGAGGGTCGAGTGCAATCCGAGCCGGCGTGTCGGTGATCAGGGCGTAGGCCCGTTCGGCGGCGTTGGCGACAGAGAAGGGATGTTTCAACGCAAGGTTGGCATCGCCTTCCGCGAAAAAGCTGTTCAATGTGTAATTCTCTTTGATGACAGTCGCATCAGGCTTGGCCTGAAGTAACTCATCACAAGCTCCATCGATAGCGGCCGGCGGAGCGGTGAGCTCCCCTTTAGCGTCGTGCGCCCATGCGGGAATGAACCCCGCGACTAATATAAGTAGCGATAGAACACGAACCCCTTGGCGTGAGTGAAGCATGCTGACTCCCTTTCCTTTTACCCTGTGTGGAAGGCCAGCGTTTACGTGCCGCCTGATCGACGGGTCAAAACTTCATGTCCAAGTTAAAAAGATTAGCGTCTGGATTATATTTTTTACCAGATCGTAAAAGACTTTTTCGGTTGGGGCGTTATACCACGCCCAAGTTTGACTTATACCGTTAGAAAGGTCCGTGCCGGATGCCAGAACGGAACTGCTTGTGAAATAAGCGCAAACGTTGGTGGGAGCCGAGTGGACCCATGGCCTGCTTTTTAACAACTGGCGAACTACACTGTGGGCGAAAGCCATTGAACTCTTGGCACCGCCGGGAATTTCGCAATTCAGATTCATCGCTGCTACCCGTACATCCATGTACTTGGCGCAGCCGCTTCGCGGACGCGTC
>JANMVK010000634.1:0-7826 GCA_031392725.1 Pseudobdellovibrionaceae bacterium | reverse complement strand
CGGCACCGAGAGCCATGACCCCGATGACGGTCGTTCCCGGCCAGCGATCGGACGGATCCGGACTGACGGCGCTGATTCCAGCTTTGTCAAAGTTGGCCGGCCGGTACACACCGGTCGACACCGAAATTGCGAGTGGAGAGTCTTCGAGCACGCTCGCGGCCGTTAAGATTCGCTCGTCGATGGCTTTCGCGTAGATCAACGGCTTCAGCGTGGAACCCGCTTGGCGCAAGGCCACCACGGCATCCACATAGGGCGCCTTGCTAGCCGCTCCAATATTGCCGACATAGGCGAGCACATGGCCCGTGGAATTTTCAATGACCACCACCGCGCCGTCGTTCATGTTCTGGCTATGCATAGCGGTAATTTGTTTTTGAATGGCGTGAATCGCGACCCATTGAATCTGCCGGTCCAAAGTGCTGCGCACCAAAGTTTTACCGGTCAACTCTTTGGCCGCGGCCAAACGTTTGGCCACATGGGGCGCCATGCGCATAAATGGGCGGATATAATACCCTTGCTCGATATAAGACAAGTGGCCTTCAGTTAATAAAGCACATTCGTCGGCTGTGCCGAGCGCTTTCAACAACTGGCAGGCGCGTTTTCGCACGCGGTTCACCTGCGCATTGGGCGCGCGGATCAGCGCCGCCATCACCGCGGCCTCAGGCCGGGTTAAACCCGCGGGAGCCTTGTCAAACAGCCCGTAACTCGCGGCCGCCACTCCCTGCAGTTCTCCCCGGAAATGAACAAGATTAATGTAGGCCTCAACAATTTGCGATTTGCTCCACTTGATTTCCAGCACCACGGCTTTCGCCATCTGCTTAACCTTTTGCACGAAACCCCGGCGCGGTTTCATCTGACCGGAGGGATTATCCATCAATTCGGCAACCTGCATGGTGATGGTGCTCGCTCCGCGTAACGGCTGGCCGACCAGGGCACCGAGCGTGGCTTTGCTCATGGCGAGCGGATCAAATCCCGGATGATAAAAAAAGCGTTTGTCTTCGGCTTTAAGCAAGGCATCGATAAAAACCGGCGACACCTGATTGAGTTCAATCCACGCCAAGCGGCGGACTTTTTTCTCCACCCGGACTTCATCGATGATTTGATTGTGACGGTCTAAAATGACTTTATCGCTGGAGCGAAAACGGGCGCGAACATCTTTAATTTCCGCCATTCGGTCGATCTCAAAAAGCAAAATGGCAGCCGTAAAGACTGCCATTGCTATGGAAATGCTAACTAGTACGAGTCTCTTCAACCCAACCCCTTATCGGGAGATCCCCCGGGGGGATCTCCTTTTATTGCGGGATAACAGTCCAATCCGCGTTCGGAACTTCGGCAAAGTTTTCAGGCATGTAAATAGCCTCAACACGTGTTGCCGGAAGCTTAAACGTTCCCGCGTTGTTCACCTGTACACGGTAAACTACTTCAAATCCAGTGCCAGGAACCCAGCTGTAGCTGGCGCGATACGCCTCGTAGCTCAATTCCTGATAATCCGGCCACATCCAGCCGCCCGTTTGCGGGCCGCGGTTGGCGTCGTTATCCAAACCTGAACCAAGAATCTTGGCGCCGGCGGGAATCGGATCCATCAAGGAGATGAAGCCCATATCCCGTTGCGGTTTGATTTTCAAAGTCACCGTCACAATGTCGCCCTTTTTATAGGACGCTTGTTGCGGAGAAAATGTTTTCGTCACTTCAATGTTCTTTTCAACTTTGGTCTTTAGTTGAATCGCGGCATTGACGGCGACGATGCCCCAAGGAGCGCCGGTTCCGCGGTGCACGAGGTCCACTCGGTGATCGCCGGTGCTCGGCCAACCGAACTCAACCGCGCCACCTTTTTGATTGGTCGCCCAGTCGAAGCTCTTCTTGGCTTGGTTCAACGCCAGTTCCGTGGTTCCGGTTACATTGTTCGGCTCAAACACTTTCGCGTAAGCCTTCAGTGCCAAAATACCGGTCGCATTGGCGGTCGTTAGATTCCAGGCGCCACCGCTCATCATCAAAATTCCTCCGCGAACCAGCATCGGAATTTCGTTGTTCCACTTGGCCGCGAGGTCAGCGGATGAACTCAACACCAAGATCAACTCAAGTTGATCGTTGTGAGTGGAGGACATCATGTACCAGGGAGTGGGATAGCCCGCGAGACCGAGCGAAGTGCCCGTGCGGGTTAAGCGCGCCTTGATCGAGTCTTGATACTTGGTCAAGTTGGCTTGCTTCTGTTGAGCATTGGGCAGGTTGGCGTAGATCGACAAAAGATCGATCACCGTAGCCGACGGAATTTGTTCCGGAGCCAAGGACGGCAGTGATGTCAGCCAGGTGGCCTGACCCAGTCCGTAACGAACCAGCACTTCAATGGCGTTCACGCGGCGGACGAAAGTATCAGCCTGTGTGTCCGTGCGCGGAGTGCGCAGGCGGCCTTCAACAAATGAAGTCAGCGCGCGGGTCATTTTCTCGCGCGAAGCTTCGGGAACTTCGAGGTTGGCATACTTGCCGACTGACAAGATGTAAGCGGTCAAAACATCGCTGCCTTGAGCGGTGCTTGAGCTCGGGTAGTACATAACCAAGCCGTCCGCATCCAAGTGAGCGGGCAATTTGGCCATGGCGGCATCCCACTGAGCGCGGTCATTCAATGCGACAGCGCGGGAGACATCATACTCGAGGCTTTTGAAGGGATAGTTGGCCAAAGTGTCGACCACAGTGTCCAGGCTGCTAGCGAGCGAGGGCACTAAGCTGATCTTCACGCCGCCTTTACCGGGCACCGCTTGCTGCGGGAGATTCACAGTCACCGTCGAATTGGTGGCGGTGATCCGCTCAAGCTGGGCGCTCCAAGTGCGGACGAAGATTGAGGGCTTCACATCTTGTTTCACTTTGATGGAATCCACAACCGCGCCGCTGGCATCGACCACTTCGATGTTGTAATCGGCTCTGACCGCGCCATCGGGAAGGCTGACTTGATTCAAGGACACTTGGCGTGAAGCCAAGGAGTCTAAGCTGAAGTCTTCGCTTCCGAGGTCACGAACTTCCACACGTCCATCGGCATAAGTGATCGTGACTTTGCCACGAACTTTGCCGCCCATTTTAGCTTTGGTGGCGTTACGCAAAGATAATTCCACCGGGAAGTTATCGCCATTGCGGGCGATTTGTCCCAGGGCCGGGCTAACCGACAATTCTTTTTGCGTGATGATTGAGCTTTCGCCTGAACCGAAGCGGCCAATGCCTGAGTGAGCAATGGCGACGATGCGGAATTTGGAAAGCGAATCGTTCATCTTAATATTCACAATGGCCTTGCCGGCCGCATCGGTTTTCACCCGCGGCATCCAGGTCACTAAAGTGTCGAACAGTTCACGTGTGGGCGCCTGGCCTCCGTCACCGCCCGTGGGGCGTGCTTTAAGACCGTAATGGCGTTTACCGATCACCTGCATTTGCGCGGTGGCGGTTTCCACTTCCAGAGCCCGCTCGCCCATCATGGCTTTGAGCAGATCCCAGGAATTATTTTTCGCCAGTTGCAACAAACCTTCGTCGACCACGGCCAAAGCAAATTCAGCATTGGCGGCGGGGCCGCGTTGGCCATCGATAATGGTCACTTCAACCGAGGCGGTTTCGCCAGGTTTAACAACTTCTTTAGACGGCTTGATCGTTACGTTCAGAGCGTTTTTCTTCCAGTTTACATTTAGGGCCGCGAGACCCAATTTGTAAGCGGGCTTGCCCAAATCCACGGTCGCCGTAACATCGTTGCCGGTGTTGCCGACGCGTCCACGAACCACTAATGCGGAAACGTAAACGTTGGGGGCGTATTCCTCTTTCATTTTAATCTTGATGGTCGGATCCGTGGTGCTGATCTTTTGCACGAAGTGTTCCACGATTCCTTCACGTTCAACCGTGATCAGAGCGGTGGCTTCGGCAAAGGGCATTTCAACTTTCAGCACGGCGGTGTCGCCGGCGTTCAAGTCTTTTTTGTCGGCCACTAAATCCATGCGGTCGTTGTTTTCGGAAGGGTACCAAGCGCGGTTGATGCCGCGGACATAAACATTCTCGTTGCCGTAACTGCGGTGCCCTTGGGCATCGGCAATAGCGCCTTGAATGATAAAGTTTCCGCTTTCCGGAGTTTCAACTTCGCAAGCCACTTGACCTTTTTTGTTGGTCAGGCCGGCGCATTTGAAAGATCCGTTTTTACGTTTGATGTCGGTGAAGCTTTCCGAAGAATAGAAGCCTCCGACCATACGGGTTTTGTGCGTGTAAGTGATTTCTTCGAACAGTTCCAGTTCCGGTTGGACACCGGCAATGGGTTGACCTTTAAGGTCAGCCACGGCGGCGGTGAACTTCACCAGTTTGGGTGAGCTGTAGGAATTCTGAATCTGAATCGCAACCAAACGCGCGGACGGATACACCGTCACGTTGCGGGCTACGTTCTGAGTCTCACTGTTTTTGTCAGTAAATTCCAGCTGAGTGGTCAGCGATTTAGGAGCGTCGAGTCCGCGGAGATTGGGGATCGTCACCACTTGCGAACCGTTTTTATCCAGGCGCAAGGGAACTTCGATCGTTTTCTCGTTGGCTTCTTGGCCATCGGTCGAGCGGGTTTGTTTTTCGATCACTTTCGACTGACCGAAAGACATGTAACCGAAATTTTCCTGGAACCAAACGCCGTCGGCGCGGTTCACAGTGTAACGGAATTTTACCGGCTCATTAATTGCCGGGCCGCCGTCTTGGTACTTCACGCTGATTTGCGCGTCGAGCTGACCGGGTTGCACAAGTTTTTGCACTTGCGCGGGGAATGAAATCTCACCCTTCATCAACGGAATCTTAAACTCCATCACTTGGAAGAACGTGGTTTCATAAGTCTGTTTTACTTCGCGCTGACCGTTGGCCGCTTGGCCAGTCAGGTTTAAGCGGATGGCGTAGAGACCAAGTTTAGAATCGCGCGGGATTTTAAATTCGCTAACCGCGGTCCCATTCTGGTCCCAAGTCAGTTTAGCCGTGTAACGAGTGTCGGTGTCGACGTGCGCGACTTCCATTTCGTTGGGCATGTTCTCGGGCTTCATGGCTTTAAAGCCTTGGCCGACGGGCAAGCGCAGGAAGTGCTTCATGCTGATGGTCTCACCGGCGCGGAGCAAAGTGCGGTCCACTACGCTGTGAGCGAGAACTTTAGTCGAGCCATAAGCCGGGTTGTCGGCATTGATGCCACCAAAGCGCCAAGTCTCGATGCCTTCATTCCAGCTCGAGTGCGTGAATGTAAAGTCATCGCCTTTCGCCGCAGTGACGAAGAAGCCGTTGTTGTACTTATAGGACACTTCATCGCGCTCGCTGCGTGAGCGGCAAGCGTTGGGATTAATTTTTGCGTTCAGTTCGCCCGCAAACAAGTACACGCCATTGGCGTCGCTGTTGCCGGAAATCAGGGCTTTACCCATGCAATCGTGAACCACGACTTGCGCGCCAGCCACCGGCAAACCGGTGTCGAGGGCGGTCACCCAGAACAGGGAGTTTTCGCGGCCGAACTTGCTATGAACCACCATGTTGGTGACCAAAGCGCCGGTCGGTACATACATATTGGCGTCTTTGCCGAGTAACGAGCGGCCGAGCATTTTGCTCTGCAGTTCAACGATATAGAAACCGGGACCCTTTAACGGAATGCCAACCACTTCAAAGGCCTTGCCATTTTGTTGCACGGGCACGGTAAAGGGAGCGGGTTTAATCGCTTTGTTGGCGTCAAATACGGAAACATCGCGCTTTTCAAAATTGCGCGCGCTGCGGGTGCGGATATCAAGAGCTTTCATCCACTCCACCACCGACGCGAAATTGGCGGCGGTTAATCGGACGCTGGCGCCGGCCACTTGTGTCGGCACTAAATTGCCGCCACCCACTTGAGCCTCGACGTTGCGTAAAGTTGCGGGCAACAACGGGTTTTTAGTGGCTTCGATAATTCCAAACTCCGCGGCGAACTTCGCCAACGGGGGGAATTCGGAAGTTTTAATAGTGAGAGGGAAGCTGGCCTGATTGCTTAATGAGCGGCCGGCGTCGTCTTTAATGCCTGCCGGAATCTCGAGGCGGTACGTTTGTTTTTCTTTAATCAGCGCGGGGATCGTGACTTTGGAAACATAGCTATTGCCTTTTTCACTGATAATCACCGGGATCACTTTGCCATCGGCGCCGACTAGGCGGATTTGCTTAGCCATTTCAGCGGGGATGTCTTGTGAGAACTCAATGGTCATGGGTGCGAAGGGCGAACAATCGGCGCGGGCGTTTTCACGCACACATGAAAACTGGGCGCTCAACATGGCGCGGGCTTCATAGGGTAAAATCAACTGGCGCTGGCGCTCAAGGCCGCTTTCCTTAGATTTAATTCCTTTATCCCAAACCAAGCTGACTTTCGCATTGGCGGGGAAGTTTTGCGAACCTTTGATCATCAAGATCGGCAGTTCCACATCGAATTGGCCTTGGGGGAAATTCTCGGCCTTCATTATCGTGCGTTTTTCCGCCTCAGAGAGAATGCGGACCGGAATCGGCGAAGCCACTCCGTCAACTTTGAAGTAGGCTTTCTTTAGCACCGATGCGGTGTCGACTTCGGAGTCGAGACCAAGGGTGAAAACTTGGTCTTCATCCACGCGGGCTTTGCTGCGGCCGTTGGTGTCGCCGGGGAAAATTTCGAGAATGTTGGGGCCGTCAACTTGGAACGTGAACGCGGTTTTGCCGGTCACATGTTTGGATTGCTTGAAGCTGTCCTTCAGAGCCACCGTGCAGCGTGTGCCGCCGGGAATCTTGTTGGAGTAAAGCTTCGTGCTGAAGTTGAAACTCCAGCTTTTCTCATCATCCCACTTCGCCTTGCCCGCCAGTTGTGGCGAACAGCTGACGGTGAAGATGTCCGCATCCGGGTTCACACCCAGAGCCACCATCTTTTCACTGAATACAGCGCGAATTTGATTGGTTGATTCACTCAAGCTTTGCGGAGTGAATGTGGAGATAACCACTGCGTTTGCAGCCCAGACCGAATTGGCGAAAGCCAAGGCCAAGGCGAGAGCTAATCCTTTGTACATCTTTGAACCCCTTTTGACGTCCCGTTAGGGACAGTATGGGGGGCTATATACAGAGGAGCGGTCCGCCCCGCAACGCCGTTATAGACGCGGCGCTATTTACTGTTCGGATATGTGATTTTTTCACGGACTCGAACAGGGCGGGGCAATTAAAGACTTATTTACTTCTTGGCCCGCAACATTTTCTTCTTTTTGGATTTACGCTTGGCGTGGTGCTTGTTCTTAGGACGTTTTTTGGACTTCATACTTTACTCCTTTCAAAAGAGTTCCTATGACTTATCTCACGTTGTCATCCGGAGTCATCCGGATAAGTGAATGTGCCCGTAGCTCAGATGGATAGAGTGTCGCCCTCCGAAGGCGAAGGTCAGGCGTTCGAGTCGCCTCGGGCACACCAAATTTTGCGCCAGCAAATTTTCCGCGTCGGCTAGAGCGCATCCAGAACCACGCGCACATACCAGGACCGCACATAAGACGACGGCCCATACCTCTCACCAAAACTAACTAGGCTCATATCATAAACCCCTGCCGGATTCATATTCACCAGCTCCTGCTCCGGAGGAGGACAGGCAAACAGCTCCTTCATCCGGCGATCGCAAAAAGCCCGTTCACGGGTGGGAGTCCCGCCGCCCGAAAAATAAATCATGTTTTCGATCGACGAATAATTTAAATTTGGGCCCGGCTCCGGACGCAATGGAAAAACACTCAGCAGATCCATACGCGCCTTACTGTAGCCTAGCGGATGAAAAAACACTCCCACGACATAGCGGGCATTCGCCGCGATTTGCATTCGGGGAGTGCCGACTTCCTGGGAGC
>JANMVK010000561.1:0-2118 GCA_031392725.1 Pseudobdellovibrionaceae bacterium | reverse complement strand
GTCGGCTGCGCCATGAATTGCACGTTCTGTTATACGGGGACTCAGGGCTTCACCCGGCATTTGGCTACCGAGGAGATCATCGGGCAATTTGTCGAGGCTAAGCGCTGGCTCACGGAACATCGGCCCGACGACGACCGTATTTTAAATATCGTTTATATGGGGCAGGGGGAGCCGCTGCATAACTTTGATGCGGTAAAGAAATCAGCTCAGATATTTTTGTCGCAACATGGATTAAGTCTTGCGGGTCATAAAATTACTGTGAGTACGGCCGGGTATCTGCCGGGCTTGGAACGCTGGCAAGCGGAGATGCCCGATGTGAATATTGCGCTGTCGTTGCATTCCACCGACGATGAGAAACGTAGCGAGCTGATTCCTATTAACAGGAAGTATCCGCTGGCGCGGATCTTGGAGATGATTGATGCGATTCCTAAGGGTGATAAGCGGTTTGTGACTTATGAGTATTTGTTGATTAAGGGTTTTAATGATTCGGTTGAAGACGCTGCGGCCACTGGCCGCTTGCTTCAGGGGCGCAAGGCTTATATCAATTTGATTCCGTTTAACTCATTTCCTGGCAGCAAATACGAACGGCCGGATATGGATGCTGTTCGCACATTCAAAAATATTTTGGATGGTTTTGAGATACCCACACTGATCCGCGCCACTAAGGGGGATCAAATTCTTGCGGCGTGCGGTCAGCTCAATACGGCCCAACCCAGATAGAGCATGCTTTTATCGCGCGACTCCCTGAGTTTTAGCTTTTGTCCGAGCTGCGCGATGGAATACTGGCCCTTGGCCCGCTTGCGCAGATAATAAAGCATAGTGATTGGATTCACTGCCGGCGCCAGGCCTTTAATGTCCTTGTTGTCAAAACCTCGGGCCACCAAATGTTTTTTCAGTTCACGCGGCTTGATAAACATCTCCCACACATGCAGATCCTTCGGCATAAAGGCGAACATCTTCCAATCCTGCCAGATTTTAATCGCGACCAGTTTGCTGATGGGCGTGCGGTTGATGGTGTCGTAGAAAAAATGCCCACCCGGTTTTAACACTCGGGAAATTTCGGCGATGACCTTGCCGAGATCAGTGACATGTTCCAAAACGTCGCAACAAAACACCACGTCGAAAGAAGAAGTGGAAAATGGGAGGTGCTCGCCGGATCCCTCAACATATTCAATTTTTTTGCCGGTTTTAGTGGCGTGTGCGCGCGCCGCTGCTAAAGCGGCTTCCGACGGGTCCATTCCGGTGGTTTGAAAGCCCATGCCTGCGATCTGCTCGCACAAAATTCCGCCGCCGCAGCCGACTTCCAGGGCCTTTAGGCTTTGGGTGGGCAATTTCAGTTGCTGCTCAATGATTCTTTTGAAATAGCCGACGCGGCCAGGATTGACGACGGTTTCTAAAAGGTTGAGAGGCTCATCGGGGTTCCACCAAATGTCCCCCGCTTGCTTGTAGAATTCGTTGTTGATCTGAATTTTCGGTGGTGATGTCTTCATCTTCATAAATAAACTCTTTAACTTCCGCCGCGTGGATTTGGATACGGTTAATAAAATAGTAAAGGAGCGCGCTTATGATGCCAAGAACGAAGCCGACAAAGTGACTGAGATAACTGATTTCGGGCCGGAAGGTCTCAGGCACAAACAACATCATGGTTAAAAATACCGCAACCGCGAAGCGGCGCCGGAAACTTTCGCGCCGGTCGATCAGTAAAAAAAGCGTGAGCCAGGCCGCGCCCATCCAGTTGACGACGCCTGAGATTCCCAGCAACGCCGTCTGATCCGGCATGGTTTTGAGTACTATCAAATTGGTCAGGCCGCCCACCACCAGTCCCACGACGGGGAAAAAGAATGGGCCATAGTAACTTGTCAGTAAGAGTGAGAGGGGAAGCAGAATCATCGAGTTACTCATCAGATGGCCCAAATCGGCGTGCGCTAAAAGCGCGGTCCATGCCCGCCAATACTGATGTTCGGTGAAGACGGCGTGGGGCGTGGCGGAAATCCAATCGCTGAATAGCCCGGCGCTGGTTAAAATCAACGCCAGTACGTACGTGGGAAACGCGCCATTTGACTTGGGTTTCCGGGTTAGCCAGTTCTCACGTATAACGACGATGGGATCCATTATTCA
>JANMVK010000432.1:0-2754 GCA_031392725.1 Pseudobdellovibrionaceae bacterium | reverse complement strand
AAAAAATGCAGCGCAAAACATGTGACTCGCGCCTCCGATTGCGATGGCATTGTGTATGTCCACAATTCTGTTTGCCTATTTTGTAAGCACAGTGCTCGCTCAGGAAATCAAACCGCCGGTGATTTATGGCAGCGACGGCCGCCGCGATTATTATCAAATTTCCGGCCGCGATTTACAGTCGGTGGCTAAGCGGGGAGTGGCGCTTGTGGCAAAAGGTGATTTAGTTCACCATACCGACGGCGGATATCAATTGAAAACCAAGGTCTACGGGCGCGCGTTCAATCTATGTTCTTCGGAAAAATATTTTGCCCAACCCACTGCCAGCTTTTGTTCAGGCCTGTTGATTGGACCGGATGTGATATTGACCGCCGGCCATTGTATTAAGGACCAGAAAAACTGCGATGAGACGTTGGCCGTCTTTGATTTCCGCATGTCCTCGATCGGCGACCATCCCACGGAGCTGCCGGAATCGTCGGTGTACTCCTGTAAAAAGATTCTGTATGCAGTCGAAAATCGCAACGCCGATTTCGCGGTTTTCCAATTGGACCGCAAAGTGAACCGCGCTCCGGTCAGTGTCGCCGACTATTTGACCGCGAGCCCCGGCCAGCATTTGGTGGTGATCGGCCATCCGTCAGGACTCCCGCAGAAAATTACCGTCGGCGGCCGGGTCCGCCAAAATTTAACTCATTATTTCAAAGCGTCGCTCGACACCTACGAGAATAATTCCGGCTCGCCGGTGTTTGAAAGTTCCAGTTTGCGCTTTGTCGGCGTGTTGACAGGCGGTGAAGAGGATTTTGTAAAGAAAGAAGGCGCCACGTGCTTAGTAAGCAAAGTGTGCGCGGAAGACTCTTGCCGCGGCGAAGATGTGATGAAAGCAAAACCGATTTTTGACGTATTAAGAAATCTCTAAAGTCCCGGGACGTGTTTGATGTCGCTGGTGATTGAGGCCGGGCCGCGTGAGCCCATCGGTGTGGTTTCGGTCGCTCGAACCACGGCCACATCAAATGAGTTTCCCACGTGATCGATCCATCCTGAGACGCGGGCCGGATCAACCATGTGTGTGGAGCCAAAGATAATGTGCAGACTTAAAATACCGGTAAAAATCGCGGTTCCGATCAGCCAAGGTCGCATCTTCACAAGAATCCTCCAATGTTGTACCAACCAAATATTGCAAGCTTGGTGCTGGCTCAAATTGAAGGAGCTAAACGGGCGCGCGGAGTTCCCCGTTACTTTTTGAAGTTGTCGAACCTTTTAACGAGTCCGGCCGGGGTGTCGAAGTCTTGGAGGGGCGGGCCTTCACAAATAGCGCCCGCTTTACTTAGCGGGATTTAACCGAAGCTAAACCACGGCCCGCGGGTCTGGCCATTGGGGGAGACTGTTTGGCGACAGTTCGAGTTTGGCCACGCGCTTGACTATAAATTGCATCCAATGTTGTGGTGAGCTGGCCCAAAGTGTCCGACACTTTCAGCAACGCCATTTCATGGCTCAGTCCCGATTCCTTAAATGCATCCACTCCATAAACCACAGCCGCGGTTTGCGCCGCTCCGCCTCGGGAGTAGGAAGCCGAGATATATCGTTTCAAAACTTGCTCCGGACGCAGGCGCATTTGCTGGCCTAGAGATTGAGCCGCGCGGTAGGTGGTGAGCCGGTTCTGCGAGCGGTGGCTCGCGAATTTCCGTAAGAATCCTTCGTCATTTGAGGAGGCGGCTGAATTCCAGCTCAGAGTCATAAGATTGATTAAAATCCATACACCCATTAAAAACTTTTTCACAGACAGACCCTTTCGACATTTGTGCAGCTCTTTACCGTTCAGGCCAACGTGGAGGTGAGCGCACCGTTTCACTGTCTTAATAACGCAAGGGGGATGCCACGACCAAACGTCTCGTTATGAGATATTGTTATGGCGCGGGGGCCGCTGCTTCGTGGCTAAGTTACTCTTGCCTGTATGATCTGTTCACTGGGTGTGCGGCGCAGGTTTGAGGTCAGTCCAAACCACGATAGAAAGCCGATAAACCACTTGGATGGGTCCCAATGAAACCAGCGCCAGCCATTGCGGTAGTCATTGGCAAAGCGGTGGTGGAAGCTATGGTAGCCCTCTCCGTTGGAGATTAAAGCAAGTAAAAGGCTGTCGCGCGCCTCGAATTTGGTGGAATAAGTCTGTTTGCCAAACGTGTGCGCCCAGGAATTGATGCTATAAATAATATGATTCTGTGCGACCATTCGCAGGGCGAAGCCCCACAAAAATCCGCCGAGCGGGCGGCCGATCATGGCGCCAATCAGAGTCGAAGTGCCCACTCCGAAAATCAACACCAGCCACCAATAATATTTTCTCTGCCACAAAGCTAGGCGGTCATTCAAAAGATCCGGCACCGCGCTGTAGTCATCCGACAGGGGAGTTTTTTGGAAAATCCAGCCCATATGGGCGTAGAAAAATCCCTGATGAATATTGTGCGGATCGAGTTCGGTGTCAGAGTGGCGGTGATGGACGCGGTGCACCCGCGCCCACTCAATCACGGGACGCTGAACCACCACGGCGCCGGCGATGAGGTAGAAGAGCTGAACCACAGGGTGGGCCTCGTGCGACCGATGAGCGTAATAGCGGTGAAAGCCGGCGGTGATGCCCAAACCGGTTAAAAAATAGAACACACCGAAATGGATCGGCTCCATAAAATGAATGCCATTGAAATAGAGATAAGTAATCAGGCCGCCCACCGCCAACACCGGCGATAGAAATACGAACACAACGGCACCCCA
>JANMVK010000823.1:0-8066 GCA_031392725.1 Pseudobdellovibrionaceae bacterium | reverse complement strand
TTGGCTAAAGCCAACTTGGTTAGGCGCTCCGCCACTTGATCATCGCCACTCACCCGCACCAGCACGGTCATGACCTTCTCAATTGTCTTTAGCCATAACAAGGAATCCTGATTCACTGCCGCTTCATCCACGGCCAAGCGTTGGGCCTCCGCGATCGCCTTTGCATATTGTCTGTTGGCCAGCCAGAAGTCGATTTTGTCGACGCGGTTCAACGCTGACAGTTGCGGGGTCCAAGCTAGCGGAAAATCCTTGGCCCCACGATCCGTACGAGAATGGCAGGAGACACAATAATCCCCGGCCCTCCGCACGGCAAATCGGGTCCAGTTGGCATCGCCGGCTTTAAATGCCGCGTAGGCTTGACGGGTCTCGGCGGCAAATACATTGCCGGTGTATTCTATAATGGGATCCGAATTGGGCGCCTTCGGATCACGCGAAACTTCCATGGCCATCTCGGCTAAACTGCGCAAATCGGCGTCCAGCGCCGATTGATTGCGCGGGTTGGAAAAATTTTTGTTGTCCGCGATTATGGGAGTTAAATTGAGATAAGTGGCTGAGAGCTTATGCATCCGGCTGAACCATTCGGGCTCAGCGGCACTGCGTTTCGGTTCAGTGGCGCAAGCGGCGGCCAATATCAGGGCACAGGTCACAATCAGCTTTTTCATTGGGATTCCTTTAGAGAGTTTCCCAAGTTCATTGCAACGCCTGATCCCAGCTGAGGCCGCCTAAATTCGTTGTGGCTCTACAGAATGTCTCACGAAAAGCTGGCATGGGCCAAATAATCCCAAACGCCTGGATTGGCTAAACCTTAAACCAATATCGGCTAAGCGGTTCTGCGGCCCATGGCGATACGATAAATCCACAGAAGGATAATCGCACCAATGACTGAGGCAATAAATCCGGTGGGATCTCCCTCGGTATAAAGCCCCATCTTTAGGCCCAGCCAACCGGCCAAGGCCGATCCCATTACGCCTAAGATCATCGTCACAAATATTCCACCAGGGTCGCGCCCCGGCATAATAAATTTCGCAACGGCGCCTACGACCAACCCGACTAATAGCATCCAGATCATACTTGATTCCTTATGGTTATTTACCCCGGCCAACAATCGTCCGGCGATGACTGGCGCCATTCACCCTGGTGCGGGCCGCACGGGTGAACTTTTGCCGGGCATCGAGATTGTGTTGGGCCAGGGAATTATTTTGGGAAACAAAACTGCTCTCTACCATATTGACGTTACGATGACCTAAAGCTTCCGCGGGATTGGCGGCGTTTTCGGCAGCACCGGGATTGACGGGCATTGTTTCTTTTAATTTTAGGGGCGTAGCTTTCTTGGCGGACTTCGCCTTCATGGAAATTTTCTTAGTGGCGTAAACTTTTTTAGCTGTAGTCTTTTTGGCGGCTTTTTTTATGGTTTTCTTAGCTGTTTTCTTGGCCGCCTTTTTTTGTCTTTTCATGGTATCTCCCCGGTAAAATAAATGGTTGTCGAATCTGACCTCGAGTTCATACGCAAGGAGCGAGCCAAGCCGGACGGGATGTACACCCGAGATAGACACTCTAACACTTAAAGTAACGTACAATTATTTCCATTTGTTACGCCCGGCCTGGGGATGATTTGAACCAGCCACTCAGACTGAACCTGGGACTGTGGCTGAGTAAAACCTCGTGTTCCGATTCCCCGCTCATAAAACACACCATTGTCCCGCCAACGGGGTCCACATCGGTGTGACGCTCTCCTTCATAGACACGCAGCCGTCCCCCGTCGGAGGATTTCCAATGGCGATTCAAGTACAGGACAATAGACACAACCCGTCCCGAATCGCCGCGAAAACAGTCCTTATGCCGGCCGTAGAATCCACCCTCAGGGTAAGCCGAATAATGCCCTTCAAAATCGGTAATTCCCAAAAACAGGGAACGGTTGAACGCGCGTTTTAAGCAGTCAAGTCTTCGCCACAGCAATTCCTGTATATGATTTTTAACCTCGCGGTTCAGCCAAAAGGTGTCATCGTTGCGCACTTGCGGAGCGCCGCTGTGACTCGGGCCACGACCGACTCCCGCCTGGTGAAATTTTCCGCTCGAGCGAAGCTCGGCGAGATCGTCCGCGGTTTCGCGTAGGGATTTGGCGGACAGAAAATCCGGGCAAACACAAAGTCCGGTTTCACCCAGCAGTTCCGCGATGGTTTTAGAGGTCATGCTTGGAAGCATGCCACAGTTTTGCTAGGATTGGCCCATGCGAATACGACAAATGGCCTTCTCATCGCGTCTTAAAGCTCACCGTCACCTCCTCACGCTGGAAACCTTGAAATTTATTTGCGGCTACTTGGATTCCGGCAACGCGCGGCTCGCGGCACTCGACTCGGGAATCCCTGAGACCTATGCGGCTCGCCAAGGACAGTGGTTAAAGAAACATCCCATGGTTATCGCCGCACAGGAGCGGGAGCTCGATCCGCGCGAGTTGCAAAAGCTTAAAACCGCGGTAAATAAAATTGATCAGCTGATGGAAGAATGTAAGTCGGTGCTCGGACTTGAAGATTGATTATTTAATCCAGTGGGCATCGCCACTGTTGTCGTTGGTGCCGGTACTTCCGCCCGGCGAATTGTATGAATCCTGTGGCGCGGCCGCGGGAGTGGGTTGTGCACCGGTACCATAAGGAATTCCGCTTGAGGCCGTACCCTGAGGTGCAGTGGATCCCGAAGTGGTGGAAGCGGGAGACCGTGAGCCCGCGGCACTGCCGCCCGAACCCGGCGAAGTTCCTGAAGTTCCGCTGCTGTTATTAGCCGCGGCCCCGCCAACGGCGGCACCGGCTCCCACATTCTGCGGCTGAGCTCCGGACTTAAACGGATCCGTGCCCCCCTTGCCATTGCCTTCACATGCGGGGAGATTCATATTTTCCAAAGTGTAGGGTTCGCCGGACTTGTGACAAGCTTCTTTAGCCAGCGCGGGCGGGCCGAATAAAATTCCAAGGCATAAGATTCCGATTAATTTTGCCATCTTATTCCGTTTCTTTCACAGTGTCTCAAATTGAGACAGATAAAGCCCCTTGTCGTTGTCTAATTATGCAAGAAACGGTCACGCTCATGTCTTATTAGTTAAGGTCTCTTTGGCCAGAATCCTGGCACTGGCAATATAAACGGTGCTCTTAGACTCCCCGCCCAACAGCGGATTGGGAAAGGATACGACTTCCGCTCTGACTCTGGAGAATAGGCCGTTGAGATTTTCCAGGAACTGTTCATCGGGTGAATCGTCAGACCAAAGCGCGAAAACACCTTCTTCATGGAGATTTTGCGCCAGCTTTTTTAATCCTTCGGGTTGATACAAATCCGAGTGGCTGGGGTGCAAAACTTTTCGTGGCGAATGATCGACGTCGAGTAAAATTGCGTGAAAGCGGCGGCCAAAGCCCGGTGCGGAACGATTCATTGCAAAGAAATCGCCGCGGACTAGTTCGCAGCGTGAATCTTCAGTTAGTTTTTTGCCAAGGGGAACTTGGCCCGAAGTGTGCCATTTAATAACCGTGTCTAACGCATCGACCACCACCAGCGACTTCACGCGCTTTGAGTCCAAAGCAGCGGCCGCCGTGTAGCCTAAACCTAAACCACCAACCAAAACATCGAGCTGTTCGCCTTTGGCTTCAGCTAATCCCATATGCGCGAGTTCTTCTTCGGCCACGTGAAACAAACTCGACATTAAAAATTCTTCGCCCAATTTCACTTCGTAAACATCAATGCTCTCACCCTTGGTCTGCACCGTCCGCCGGCGCAGAGTGATCTCCCCGATAGGGCTCGGCTGGGAGTCGATGATTTCAAATGATTTCTTCATGCGGGCAGCCTAACACAATTGGCGTGAGTTAATGAAATATCGCCCCGGTATTTTGCGCTCCGCCCGCACCTGGAAAGCCGTTGGCCTTTCCACCCCAAATAATCATTTGATTATTGAGCCATGCCATTGACGGGTAAATTTCCCCCGCGCGAGCGGCGGTCAAGGTCGTGGCCACCCAGGAATTGGCAACCGGATCATATCCGCTGTCCTCGAATGGTGGGCAACATCTCAATTCGAAACTAAAATACTAGCAATGCCGCGCACCAGAGCCGATCGTGCGCTCTCCCCGGTTATCCTATAAGACCTGGGCATGGACGTTTGGGCCCGCCGGATTTTATTGCTTTCTTTTCTGTCGCCAGTTTTCGCCAATGCACTTCCCCGATATCTCTACGAAACTCCCAAATTTTGTGAATATTTTCTGTCCACTGAGGGCGCGCGCCTTAGTGATTTGATCGGCATCGAATTGGTGGAGCCGGACGGTGGCTATCTCTACTCTCCCCGCCAGGATATTTCGGAGCATGAATTAAAAACCGCGAAGTTATTGGCGGAACGCCTGAGGCGGCCGGTTGCATTGCTGCCCCGCTTGACCCGGTCGATCAATGTGCCGGCGGTGGATGGGATTTTGTTCGATGAAGATGGCAACCCGGCGAGGAATTTTTCTTTGAAAACATTTATCCCTTCGGCAGGCAGCACCGTGGATCTAAACCAAAAACTACTGGCCACCATGCGCGTGGCACAACACAAGATTGAGACTAACTATGCCATGAACCGCTGGAAGGAAATTATCATCCGCGGCCTTCCCCGGTCCGCAACTCCTGAAAACTCCGATAGCGAATGCCTCACCTACGCCAAGATTTTCGGCATCTCCGATCAACAAGTGCGGCCGGTTACGATTGTCATCGATTACACCTTAGATCCGACCGCGGTATTTCGCCTCCATATGCAAAAGCATCCGCGCGCGGCGCCGGATGTTCATCTAACGCTAAATTCGGAGGATCGAGGAATAAATATCCTGGCCTTGATGCGCAGGATTCACACTCATCCCACAATTGAGGAATATGTTTTTCTCGGTCCCCATCATCTTTTAAGTGTGACTGAGATAGGATTTCATATGACTGAATTTTGCGATACGTTTGGCCACTCTCATTAATTTGGAGGCAAGCATGGTCTATTCCCTGTTAGTGACGCTGTTTGTGTTCGCATCTCCGGGCCACGCCCAGCAGCCGGCGGCACTCGACAATTTGGTGGTTCACCTTGAACAAGTCCGCCTGCTCAATGCCACGGGCATCCAGCCGCTACCCGGAGGTTTCGCCGGCTATTTTTTTGATAAAGCCATGCCCTTTATGGCGGAAAATAAAGTGACTCCGAGGCAACTGGAAGAAGGTCTGCGCAAATGGAACACCGGCATGCATCTGCTCGCGGTGCCGAAAAAATTCGCGGGCGAGGCGAAAATTAACGGGCACCTGATTTGCGCAGTTCCCATGTTTCCCGGCGGCAGCAGGGACCATTGGATTTTTCTTTCCGGCAGTGGTCCGGCAAAGGCCAAACAGCATAGGGAGAGTTTCGAAATTGAAAGTATCGAAGAAAACCTAAAGAAACTTGAGACCGTAGGCATGCTAGGAGTATGCGACGCCACCTGAAAATGTCTCGGAGCCTTTTCTGCAGTACGCCGCGGCGAAACGTGTAATTTCAACCGCTTACTGCGGCGTACTGCAGAAAAGGCTCCGAGACATTTAAGCACGCCGATTGCATTTGGTGACCCCCGAGGAAACCAAATGCAAAAGATCCGCTCTGCCATAGCTGTATTAGCGCTATTTTTGTCGCCGGTGACGTTTAGCGCGGCCACGGAGCTTGGATTCAAAAGCCTCAATGACCCCTCCCCCCCCCCATCGCTCCGCCAAGCGGCGAAATCGGTGTATAAAGTCATAGTCGCTTTAGAGGAAACTCCGGGCGAAGTCCGGGTGATGGATCTGGATGGCCCTCAATTTAGAGAGTTCCTGACTAAATTAAATGCGCTTACGCAAGAGCAGCTCACGCCCCACGAACGAATCGTGGTTCAGAAGCAAATTGAACGCTGCGTTCGCGACAACCTCAGAAAAACGTGTCCATTATTTTTAAGTTTTCAACGGGGCACGGCGTTCCTGGCCGGGGGCGATGGAAGTTTTTTGTTGACCAACGCACATATCGCGCACCGATTTTTACAATTAAAATCTTTGATGGAAAAAAAGTCAATTCTGGATCTTTTGAAGGAACCGCAGTTCCTGCCGATTTTCTTATTCGACCAATCCGGCAAACTGGTGTTTGATCCGTTTCTAACTCCTCCGGGAATCATCCGTTACGGCCAGCCTTCCCTTCATGCTCTGCTGGCCGGCACGGGATGGTATGGCGATGATTCCGACTATGTCGTGATCCAGCTTCCCTCGCCCCTTGGCCAGCCACTAAAAATTGCCAAGTCTATAACCGCTAGTGAGATGCTTTACCGCCCGGGATTTGCCTCTTGCACCGGTTGCGTTGCTCAACCCAACACCACCGACCCGCAACTCAATGCCGACCGGACGCCGCATGGAAATTCCAACGGCCGTGATCTTTACTGGACCGCCGGCCGCTCTTACACACTCACCGAGGCCGCCGTTTTTCTCAAAGCTCCTCCTAAATATTTCGAAAACTCGCATCAGCAAAACTGGGTGTTTTTTGAAGCGGATGCACAAGTCGGAATGAGCGGTGGCCCGATTCTCAATTCACGCGGAGAAGTTGTTGGCGTGTTTGCAGGATCTAAACCCATGGTCTCGGGTTACGGCGCGATGAAAGTGTTGAGCCGGGGCGTTCGTCCGCCAGAATTCAATTGATCCGCGAGATTGGCAACTCGTGAAACTCATTTAGTTTTCTTTGTACATAAGTTCTACATGTTGAATTTTTCGAGAAAATCGTTGGCATCGGAAACCTCCCGCAACGTTTCGAAGCGAACCGAGAACTGAAAAAATATTTAGAAATTTAGGTGATTTTAAATTCCCGGGCGTATTCTGTGTTTGGCGTTGGATACAGGAAGAGGGAATTCATGTTGGTGCAAAGAATAAAGATGGTGTGGTTTGTGAGTCTTCTAGTGACCACCGCCTGTCAGCAGAGTACGCCCTATCATGAAGATGAAAACACATCATTAGAAAGTGTCGGCGGAGATCCCGAGATCGTGCCTATCCCCTTGCCAGGACCAGTGCCCGGGCCAGCTCCCGCACCAGGACCGGCTCCCGCGCCGCTGCCTCAAGCGACATTGACGGCCGTAAAAGATTTGTTCACGGGAAAATGTGCTTCATGCCATAGCGTTCCCAATCTCGGAAATATCAATTATATTACAGACGCGCTTCAACTGGTGGCTAAAGGTAAAGCGATTCCGGGAAGTCCCGCGACTTCGCCGGTCTATGTAAGAACATCATCGGGTTCCATGCCTCCGGGCGCACCGCTCGATGCGGCCAGCGTAAAATTAATTTCAGATTGGATTCTCGCGGGCGCACCTGATTTCAATGCGCCTGCGGTTCCGGCGCCCGGTCCCGCGCCGGCTCCCGCACCAGTTCCCGTGCCTGTTCCGATTCCTCCGGGCGGCGTGGGAGTGGAAGCCGCAGCCTTTCAAGTTTTGCTAGTGAGTTGCAACGGTTGTCACAATGCCCAGGTAAATGCGGGAGGATTTGGCTTTGTCCTGGATGCCGCACGCATGCGCACCGCGGGCCTGACCGTGGCCGGAAGTTCCGTCACCTCCAAACTCTATCAACAAGTGGCCGCAGATCTTATGCCCTTAGGCGGGAATCTTGATCCGGCCAGCAAGCTCGCCATTTCGCAATGGATCGATGCCGGTGCTAAAGATTTTGGTCCGGTCATTCCCCCGCCACCACTAAAAAATATCATCACGCTCGACTCGATCAATTTGATATTTAACAATCTCCGCAATATCAATGCTTTGATCCGTCCCAATTTCCGCTACTTGATTCTCACACATATATATCGCAGCGATTTACAGCCGCAACAAAAAGCCCTGTTCACCCTGGCACCGGCCAAAGCGTTAAACAGTATTCACTGGCGCACCAGACTGGTGGCGCCCGTGTTTGTGGATAGTGACAAAACCGTGCTGCGCATCGATCTGCGCAACTACGACATCACTCCCGCGGAATGGGATGCTGTAGTTCAGAACTATCCGTACCGCTCGAATCTTGAACGGTCGGTGCGATTTGCCGAAATCCAAACCGCGCTCGGCACCACGACGCCG
>JANMVK010000409.1:0-10622 GCA_031392725.1 Pseudobdellovibrionaceae bacterium | reverse complement strand
TTCCGGCCGGCACCGTTCGCAAAGAAGTGTTTATTCAGAACATCAATCCGGATAACACCAAAATCATCATCTACGTGAAGATGAGAAACTGCATGTATGGAGGAGCTCCGCTCAACTGCACGGCCATCTTCCGATGAGCTGAGGTATTAGAAAAAGTGTGACTTACGGGCCTTTGGTATAAGTAAAAAGCCCGTCTGATTTCAAAAACTTAAAATAAAATCTGTAGATAATTGTGACACCCCCCGGATGTTCCATATTGAGACACTGTCTAAAACTCCTATGTATACGCAACCCTTAAAGGAAATGTGTCCACTCTGTTGACAGAGTGACCATTCTGGCGCGTCCATTTACGAGACTATGAATATCAGGTAATTTAGAGGAAGGGACTTAGTGAACTTTTATCGAGGATTGCCATGCAGAAAAACCACCTACGACTTTTACTTATACTCGCCGGAGCCGCGGTCATCGCGATCGGGTTTCAAAACTGTTCCAATGTTGGTTTTAGCCAAAAAGATGGAAAAGGCGGAGACGGCGCGCA
Organism: Pseudobdellovibrionaceae bacterium; assembly: GCA_031392725.1. Lineage (GTDB taxonomy): Bacteria > Bdellovibrionota > Bdellovibrionia > Bdellovibrionales > UBA1609 > JALHOQ01. Next base: position 10,084 of record JANMVK010000409.1, on the reverse strand, counting down.
GAACGCAGCCGGCGGCCCCGATGCCACCGGGCAAGTCCCTCAGAATGGCGGCACCAATGGCGGCCCACCCGTAACGGGCGGACCTGGTGGAACCACCAATCCCGTCACCGTACCTCCTGGTTTTCCGCCTCCTCCTCCGGGCTCAACCGATGCTCCACCGCAAGCGCCTCCTGGATCCACATTTCCTCCCGGCACCAGCATTCCTCCGGGCACCGTACTGCCGAGAGTGGCGCGCGGCGAACCGCCTTGTGTGCGTTTGCAGTGGTGCGAATACAGTCTGACTTTGGATAAGGCCTACGACAAAATCACCGACTTCAATTGGAAATCGAACGACGATCAAGCCCGCGTGGTGAATAACATTCCCGCCGGCTTTATCCGTGGTCTCCCGAATACCCACTATGTGCCGGGCTCAGGCCATGTGCGCTTTCTCCCGGGTGAATTGGTTCGTAAGATTTATGTTCTCAACATCAATCCGGATCCCACACTTAAGATTGTGATTCCGTTTATTTTCAGCGCGTGCCAATACGGCGGACTGAATACACTTTGTTCGGGAATGTTTCCTTAAATTATTAAGCCACGCCCAGGGCTCTTAGGCCCTGGACTGTCGCGACCGCGACGACATACGCCAACACATTCAGAACAATCAACTGCCCGAAGGCGAACTTCCATGAGTTCATTTCCTTCCACGTAATTCCGGTGGTGGAAAGGCACTGAAGGGCGATCATAAAATACACGATTAAACCAATCACCGAGGCCACGGTGAACACCGGCACGCCGCCGGGCACATCGCCCACGGTCGCCTCATGCATGCGCGCGAGCAACGACCCCTGGAGTGAGTCCCCACCGCCGTCGGCGATGTTGAAGATCACAGCTAAGCTCGAGACAAACACTTCACGCGCGACAAAAGCCGACATCATTCCTAAACCCGCGCGCCAATCGAGGCCCATTGGCGTGAACAGCGGCTCCACCACGCGCCCCGCCTGACCCACTACACTTTCCTGTAACTGCTGCGTAGGCGTGGCGTCGCCGTTGTAAGGCAGATGAGTCCCAATCCACAACAGCAGCACAAAGGTAAAAATCGTGGGCCCGGCTTTTTTCACATAAGAAACCGTGCGCCGCCAGGCTTGGCGCAAAACGAATTTTAACTTGGGCCGCCGGTAAAACGGCAGCTCCATTAAAAAGTGGGAATCATTCACTGGTTTTAAAATTAAATTCAAAATGGCCGCGGCGATGGCGCCTAAAATTAATCCGCCGGCGTAGAGACCGGTCATCACTAATCCCGCTTTCCAAGCTTCACCAGCGGAAAAAATAAACGTCAGCAGCAGCGCATAGACCGGCAAGCGCGCGGAGCACGTCATAAACGGCAAAATAAAAACCGTGATCCAGCGCTCGCGCTGGGAGCGGATATTCCGCGTGGCCATCACCGCCGGCACCGCGCAGGCAAAGCCTGAAAGCAAAGGCACAAAGGCGCGCCCGCTCAATCCCAGCTTATGCATGGGCCGGTCGACAATAGTGGCCGCGCGCGCGAGGTAACCGGAATCTTCCAGCAAAATTAATCCAAAGAACAAAATAAAAATTTGCGGCACAAAAATCATCACCGCGCCGAAACCCGAGATAATTCCGTTGGCTAAAAAATCGCTGAGCAGATTGGCGCCCAACACGGAATGGACCGCCAACGCCAAACCCGAAAAGGTCCGGTCCACCACATCCATGGCCGGCGCCGCCACCCAAAAGATGGAGGAGAAGATCGCGCCCATAATTCCAATAAAGGCGACAATTCCCCACCAAGGGTGCAGCAAAATTTTATCCCACGCGCGCAACTGCTCGAGCGATTCCAATTCGGCGTTCTTAAATACCACCAGTGACGTCCAACCTTCGGAAACCGCCACTTCTTTTTCAATGCGGGCCGAATCCCAGCCTAAATCTTGGGTCATAGGCACGCGCTTGGGGTGAGCGGCCGCCAAATCACGCGCGACGTCCAGCATCTCTTTCACGCCGCCGCCGAGCCGGCCATCGATCGCCATCACCGGCGCTTCCACCAGCTCTGATAATTTTTCGAGATCCAATCGGCGGCCGGAATTTTTAACCAAGTCCATCATGGTCACGGCCACCACCATGGGAATTTTCAATTCCTGCAGCTGGCGCACAAGGTACAATTGCCGGTTGAGTTGCGTGCCGTCGACCACCACCACCACCGCTTTGACATCATCGAGCTTGGTCAGCGCTTGCAAAGTCACTTCTTCATCGCGCCCGTGCGGCTGCAACGAATAAATTCCCGGCGTGTCTAAAATGTGCAGTGAGTGCCCATAAACTTGGAGCGAACGTCCACGAAAACAATCGACTGTGCTGCCGGCGTAGTTAACCGTGCGCGCGGTGGACCCCGTGAGCCAATTGAACAATGTGGTTTTTCCGGAATTGGGTGAGCCGACTAATGCGACCGTGGAGACGGCTAACGGATCAACAGACATTCGGCCTCTGCAGTTCGCAGGGCCAGAACGCTGTCATGCAACTGAACTACAAAGGGTCCGTTGAAAGGAGCACGCCCGAGAATCCGGACTTCGCAGCCCGAATGAAATCCCATTTCGCGCAGGCGTCTGGTCAGACCGGCATCACCGGTCACATCCGCGATTCTAAGTGATTCAAAAAAGGGAGCATGTATCAAGGACTTCACTAATCAAAAAGTAAGCTTAAATCATGAAAACCTGAAGCTTTTTGTGGATCGCGTCTCAATGTGAAACCCAATTGATAACCTAATTGCCTGTGGCCTAGACCCCATGGCAGAACATAAGGCCTGATTTGGGGAGCTAAAATGAAATTTGAGAATATATTAGAGGCAATCGGCCGGACACCTTGTAAAAATAAACAAGGTGGCGAAGGAAATGAAGTGCACGGTTTGGGCAAAGTGCGAATTCCTAAACCCAGGCGGCTCCCTTAAAGACCGCATCGGATACAGCATGGTCAAAGAGGCCGAGCGCACCGGCCGGATCAAACGCGGCGACACTTTGATTGAACCCACCAGCGGAAATACCGGAATCGGAATCGCCTTAGCGGGCGCGGTTTTTGGTTACCGGGTGATCATCACTTTGCCTGAGAAAATGAGCCGCGAAAAACAAGTGGTGCTCGCCGCTTTGGGCGCGGAAATCATCCGCACACCGACGGAAGCCGCATGGGATTCACCTGAAAGTCACATCGGCGTGGCCAAAAAGCTGCAGGCTGAGTTGCCGCGCGCGCACATTCTGGATCAATACGCCAACACCGCCAATCCCGACGCGCATTACAACGGCACGGCCATGGAAATTTTAGAAGACCTCGATGGAAAAGTGGATATGGCGGTGATTTCCGCGGGCACCGGCGGCACCATCACCGGTGTGGCCAAACGTTTAAAAGAGCGCAATCCCAAATGCATTATTGTCGGCGTGGATCCGGTGGGTTCGGTGCTCGCCGGCGGCAATGAAGTCGGTTCGTATTTGGTCGAAGGCATTGGTTACGATTTTATTCCCGATGTTTTAGATCGCAAACTGATCGATACGTGGGTCAAAACCGAAGACAAAGAATCGTTCTTAATGGCGCGCAAATTGATTCGTGAAGAAGGCCTGTTGGTCGGCGGCTCGAGCGGCGCCACCATGTGGGGCGCGATGCGGGAGGCCGGCAAACTCGGCAAAGGTCAAAACTGCGTGGTGATTTTAGCCGATGGTGTGCGCAACTACATGACCAAATTTGTCGAAGATCCATGGATGAAGAAAAACGGCTTTATGTGAGTTTGCGGGACGGCATCGCCAATTTAGTGCGCCCGTCCGGTGGTTTATATTATCATGGAAAAGCGCTGCTCAACCGGCATCGGTGGCGGCCGTTTCAGGATGAAGTGCGCTCGTTTCTCGAGGGGTGGCCCTGCCCCAAAGACAAAAACTTAATTCTGATTGGTCCCTCGGCCGGTTACACTCTGCCGAGCGAATGGCTTAAGAAATTCGACAAAGTATGGGCCTTTGATCTCGATCCCCTGGCCGAAGTTTTATTCCGCTGGCGCCATAAGCATCCGAATGTGGAATTCCACCGGGTGAACTTATTCTGGCGCGACGGCAAATTGTCGCTCACCCCGCTCAATGAAATTTTACTGCTGAAACCCACCGCCAATTTATTATTTTGCAATGTCCTCGGCCAAGTTTTATTCGAGGGCCGCGCTGGCGAAGAAGAATGGCTCGGTTTTCTGCGTGGCTTGCGGCAACGCCTGCGCGGCCGCAACTGGGCCAGCTATCATGATGTCGAAAGCCGCAGTGCCGGTGAAATTGTGAATCATTTAACCGCGGGCGACTGGACTCAGGACCTACGCCCGCGCGAGCTGAAATGGCAGTTGAGCAAAGACCAACACCATCAGGTGCATGCGGTTTGGGAAACGGTCTGATTATGCCGGCTTTTTTACTGTTCGTGTTTCTCCTGGCAATCCAATCGTCCGTCGCGGAAGTACATTGGTTTGCCTGTCGCCAGACCTCCGAGTGCACAGTCGACGAAGATCAGTGCTCCAGTCCCCTTGCGATCAACAAGAAGTTTCTCAGAGAAAACCAAGAGCAGAATCAAAGAACTCGGCCTCTTATTAATTGTTTGCAGTATAAAGGCCCGCCAAAAGAGAAGTTCAAAGCGATTTGCAAAGATAAGAGATGTGCCCTTAAGTTGGAGTGACTATTCGTCAAACTCCTAGAAAACACCGCCTGCGATCTTTTATAAATCGACGCCGCCACCAAAGGGAGCAGCAGGTGGAGCCTGCACAGGAGCCGGAGCTGGTCTGCGCTTAGGCTTAGCCGGATTAATAATGGCGTTGTTGTTAGCCGGCACCGGAACCGTGGCCTTGGTCGTTGCCGACGGCGTAGGTGTGGGCGCGGGAATATTGATTTCTTCCATGGGAGGCTCGTTCATCGAGGGTTCAGCCGCCAACATATCTTCTTCTGCGGCGGAGGGCGGAGGAGTCTTTTGCGCGGGAGCTACGGCCGCGGATGCGGGACGGGTCACGCGAGCGGGAGGTGCCACGGCCGGTGCCGCTGGCGCCGCTACAGCTGCGGGTTTAACCGCTACCGGAGCATGAGTCGGAACGCGGGTGGTGTTTAGTCTCTGGCGAATCTGCGCTTCGCTCATCTTCAATAAATTTTCACGGGCGCCAGCGGTTTTAGCTTGTTGGACGGCGGCTTTCTGGCGGACTTTAAGCTCAGCTTCTTTTTGTTTCAGCGCCTGCATGCGGGCGTCAGCGTCGCGCAAACGGTCATTGTTGTTTTGCACTTGTTCTTCAGCGGTGCGGGCCTGAGTTTCCAACTTAGAGATGCCTTCGCTTTGCGCGCGCACTTTTTGTTCATAGGCTTCAGCTTTGGCTTTCATGGCATCGTGCTGGGATTTCAGTTTAGCCAGCTCGGCCGCGGCGACCGCTTTGCGCTTAGCGGTGTCTTTCTCTTGAATTGCATGGCGGGCCATGGCGGCCTTTAAATCTTTTTGATGTTGCGCCACCACTTTGCGGTTTTCCGCATGCTCAAAGGTGACTTTTTCGTCTTCCACTTTCAGATCACCGATCTTGGTGTGCAATTCCGATAATTTTTTCTTTTGTTCGTCGCGCATGGTGCGCATGGTTTCGTTCTGCGCTTTGAGTTTCGCGACCCGGGCGGCAACCGCTTGCAGCCTGGCGTCATCCAACGCGATTTGTTTTTGGGCGGCGGTGCTTTCTTTTTTAAATTTGGCCTGATCTTTTAACATTTGGGCAATTTGCGCTTCGGCGGTGGCGAGCTCTTTGGCCGCCTGTTTTCTCTTGAGTTCGGCGGCGCGGCGATGACCGAGAGACTCGCCCTTGAGGCGGCTCGCCTCACCCTGCTCTTGAGCGGCGCGGCGTTTTTGCGCCTTGGCCTGTGAACTGGTGGCTTCCGATTCGGCCATCACTTCTTCAGATTCAGCGTCGAAGTCATCGTTAGCGAATGCGCGCGTCATGGGACTGCACAAAACACCAACGGCTAAAATTCGAAAACACCAATTGCGCATGGGGTACTCCTGCCTATTCTTGTCGGTGAAATGACGCCCTCTTTTAACGTCTAGATATGCATGCAGTAATTTCACCCTCAACCCAATTGGGAACCGCCCCATTTGGAACCAGTCGGCCTAAAGTCCGGGTCAACTCGCGGATATTTCTTTAAAAGCGTAAAAGTTTTTGGCACCCACATTGCTCTGATTCAAGACTCCCCCCCTTGGCGACCTGGTCCCCCTCCTTACCCTCCAGGTCGCTATTTTTTTACTTTCTCGACTCGTTGCCCGCACCCGCCGCCCTTAAAATAAAGAGATGTTCAGAGTATTCGCTCTAATTTTACTGCTAATGTCCACCGCCGCCCAAGCCGCGCCGATGACGGTGGTCATCGACCCCGGCCACGGGGGCAAAGACCGGGGCACCAACCGCAACCATATTTTTGAATCGGAAATCACTTTAAAAGTCGCGCAGGCTCTGCATGAACTGTTGAAACGCGACAAACGCTTCCGCCCCGTATTGTCGCGCGCGGATCAACATGGCGTCAGTCTCAACGACCGCGCACGCGTGGCGAAAAATCAAAAGGCCGATTTGCTGTTGAGCATTCATGTGAATTCCTCACCCGACAGCAAAGCCCGCGGCGCTGAATTTTATTTTCAAAACCAGCTGCAACCTGATGAAGAATCCATGTATCTGGCGCATCAGGAAAATGCGGGTGCGGATCAATCCGACGTGCCCACTTATGATTTTCTCGACCGCCATAAATATTCCCCGGATGTGGCCGCGATCGTCACCGATTTGCTAAACGGCGACCGGGTCTGGCGGAGTTCCAATATCGCAAAATCCCTTAAAACCAACTGGCGGGGTTCTCACAAAAAATTCAGCACCAATAGCATCCGCCAGGCTCCGTTTTTTGTACTGACCCAAATGACCACGCCATCGTCCTTGGTGGAGTTGGGATTTTTGACCAATAACGACGATTTTAATGACCTCACCGATAGCAAAAAATTGCGCGACATGGCCGAGGATTTGTACCGTGGGATCGCGGCTTACAAAGAATCAATGGACAAAGCTCCTCGCACCCCTTAAGACCAAACTCATGCGTTTAGACAATCGGAAAATGGATGAACTCCGCCCCATCAAACTGCGTCCGGAAGTGGTTCGCTACGCCGAAGGCAGTGTGGAAATTGAATTTGGGTACACTCGAGTCTTGTGCACGGCTTCGGTCGAACTCAACGTACCCAAATGGATGGCCGGCAACGGCAGCGGCTGGATCACTGCCGAATACGGAATGCTCCCGCGCTCCACCCACACACGCATCACCCGCGAGAAGGCCATGAACAGCGGCCGCACGCAGGAAATTTCGCGTCTGCTCGGCCGCTCACTGCGCGCGGCGGTGGATTTAAAAGCGCTCGGTGAAAAACAAATTCAAGTGGATTGCGATGTGATTCAAGCCGATGGCGGCACCCGCACCGCCGCCGTCACCGGTGGTTTTGTGGCGCTGGCTTTGGCGCTCAAGTTTTTAAAAAATCAGGGCCAGCTGCAGACCATTCCACTGAAAAATTATGTGGCCGCGGTCAGCGTAGGTCTACTTAACGACGCCGCTTTGCTCGACCTCAATTACGATGAAGACTCCGCCTGCCAAACCGATATGAATTTTGTAATGAATGACGACGCCGATTTTATCGAAGTGCAAGGCACCGCCGAAGGCCGCGCGTTCAGCAAAAAACAAATGGACGATATGGCGGTCAAAGCCACGCTCGGCTGCCGCCAATTATTCGCGAAGCAAGCTGAGATCGTCGGATCTTTTTTCCCGCTGAAAGACAAATGACGCCGGATGTGGGCTCGGCGTCAGGGACACCTCTCTGGATCGCAACTTCCAATTCCGGCAAAACCAATGAATTCAAAAATATCATGGGCGCGAAGGTCGAGATCCACTCCGCTGGTGAATTGAGTTATTATTCCAGTCCGCCCGAAACCGGAAAGACCTTCGCTGATAACGCCCGCATCAAAGCCCGCTCGCTTAAAGCGCTGAAGTCCGGCGTTTGGGTGGTGGCCGATGACAGCGGCTTGGAAGTCGAGGGCCTGGGCGGTTTGCCCGGCCTCCACTCCGCCCGCTACGCCGGGGAAAAAGCCTCCGACCGCGAGAACGTGGCTAAGCTATTAAAGATGATCCAAATTCGATCAGCCACCATGCGCAAGGCACGGTTTAAATGTGTCTTTGTCGCCTATGACCCCCAGGGCCAGGAACATGTGATCGAAGGTGTTGTGACTGGCCAAATTTCCAATAGTGCCCAAGGAACCAGCGGCTTTGGTTATGATCCGGTTTTTATTCCTGACGGCTACGATAGAACCCTCGCTGAGTTGGGTATGGCGGTCAAAAACCAAATCTCACACCGGGCCAAAGCGATTCGCGAATTAATGGTCTTGATGCAGCTCTAATCCTGCGCTAGATTTCTCCATCCCATGACACGAATGAAAATTTTCTCAGGCAACTCGAATATGGAGTTCTCACGCAAAGTCGCTGAGGCGGCGGGTGTTGAGCTCGGACATTGCGACATTGGCCGCTTCGCCGATGGTGAAATCCAAGTGGAAATTCACGAAAGCGTGCGTGGCTGCAATGTGTTTCTGATTCAGAGCACCTGCCCCCCGGTAAACGAAAATTATATGGAATGTTTTATGATGCTGGACGCTTTAAAGCGCGCATCGGCCGCCGAGATCACGCTGGTCATGCCCTATTACGGATATGCCCGCCAGGACCGCAAAGTCGCTCCCCGCGCCCCCATTTCCGCCAAATGCGTGGCCGAGCTGATCGCCACGGCCGGCGCCAACCGCCTGGTGGTTGTGGATTTACATGCGTCCCAGATTCAGGGCTTCTTTAATGGACCCGTGGATCACTTATTTGCAATTCCAACCCTAGCCCGCGCCTGGCGCGAGGAGATGGGTTTTGGCGATAAATTCGTGTGCGTGAGCCCCGATGCGGGCGGTGTCGAGCGGGTTCGGGCTTTTGCCAAGCGCATCGAGTCCTCCATCGCCATAATCGATAAAAGACGTACTGGCCCCAATGAGGCCAAGGCCTTCCATTTAATTGGAGATGTTAAGGGCAAAACTGCCGTGATCTTGGACGATATGATTGATACCGCAGGAACCCTGGTGCAGGCGGTTGACAGCCTGCTGAACAATGGGGCAAAACGTGTGTTCGCTGTAGCGACGCATCCCGTCCTTTCCGGTCCCGCAATGACAAGATTGCAGGAATCGGGAGTGGAAAAAGTGTGGGTAACCGACACCATTCCGCTTAAAGAGGCCGCCAAGAATTCACCGAAATTTCAGGTGATTTCAGTGGCGCCGGTGGTGGCTGAGGCCATCCGCAGGATTTATACGTACGATTCAGTGAGTGCATTGTTCGATAATTAGGAATTTGGAAACAAAGATAGATGGGCCCGACGACTGGACCATCCAATATCAGGAGCAGCAAATGGCCACGACACAAGATCTCAAAATTGCAGCCAACACCCGCGATGCCGGTAAAGGCGTTGCCCGCGGACTGCGCATGAAGCGTTTTGTTCCCGCCATTGTGTACGGACCGAAAATTAAACCGCTGTCGATTTCGATCGCTGAAAACGACGCCGTGAAATACGCGCGCACCAGCTTTGAAAACTCGATTTTTACTCTGGATTCAAAAGACTCTTCGTTGAACGGTTTGAAAGTCCTGCGTAAATCCTTGGACATTCACCCCGTCTCCCGCCGTCCCGTGCACATCGACTTCTTCGCGCCTGATATGACTCAGAAAGTGCGCGTGAATGTGGAAGTGCGTCTCACGGGTAAAGCCCGCGGTATCGGTGAAGGCGGTCTCGTCAGCATGGTTCGCCGTGATGTGGAGATTGAATGTTTGCCTTTGGAAATTCCGCCGTTCTTCGAACTCGATGTGACGGATTTGGATATCAACACTTCCATGCACGTGTCTGACATCAAATTCCCTGAGAATTTGAAAGTCATCTCGAGCATGGATGAAACCATCGTCAGTTGCGCTGAAGTTAAAGAGGAAGTTATCGCGGCTCCCGTTATCGATCCGTTGGCTCCTGTCGCTGAAGGCGCGGC
>JANMVK010000394.1:0-2138 GCA_031392725.1 Pseudobdellovibrionaceae bacterium | reverse complement strand
CCACGGTTTCTTTCAAAACTTTTTCCACATCAGGATCGCGGTGGCCCAAGATATTGGGGCCAAAGCTCTGGCAAAAATCGATGTATTTTTCATCTTCAACCGAAAACAGATAGGGGCCATCGCCGCGTTTGAAAAAGACCGGAGTGCCGCCTACGCTGCGAAAGGCTCGCACCGGAGAGTGCACTCCGCCGGGCGCAACCTTAAGTGAACGCTCAAATAATTCTTTTGAATTCATATCGACCCTCTATCAAGGCAGGGTTTCAGCGAGAAATTGCTCCATACCAATGAAGACTTTGACCGGGTGCTTGAGGCCGCTGACCCCTTGTAAATGTTTAAACGTGCTACCTGGTCCACAAGCATGAAATCCATCGTTAATGATTTGCGGGTACAATTGCCGGGCCCGCTCGAAACTTGAACCGCTCAGCCAGAAAAAATGCGTTTTCCCATTCAGATCCGGGTGCTGGTCGTGCGGAATAAGTTCGTACGTGATGATATCTTGTGACCCCGCCGCTCGGCTATGAGTCAGCTTGCACCAGGACAATGAGTCACACATCAAATCGAGGCCTGAGTCCTCATCTTCACCCAGGCCGTCAGTGCATCCATGAACCCAGACTCCCGCCGCTGCCAATTTGGTCCAGGATTTGACTCCCGCGGTCCAAATTATTTGCTCTGGTGGGGGCACGTAGCCGCGCGGCCACGCGTCGGCGCGCGCCACCATCAGGGCCGATTTCTCCGCCACCGCCGCAAGATCGAATTTCACCGGAATCCGGTTGTACCAATTGTTGGCGGAGCCCTTAAGCGGAAATACATTTTCCACATGCGCCGCCGTAGCCCACGGAGTGCGGTTTTCAATTTTCCATTCATTTAAGATTTCGCCGGCATCGGTTAATCCGCGCAGCGATGTGATCGTGCCGTAGTCCCGCACCTGAACGACTACTCCGATTTTTTGATGGCAACCACCGCCATACTTATGCAAAATCGCGCGTTCGCGTCCCGCGGAAGTAAAGGTGCCGGTGTCGCTGAGACTCTCGCAAAGATTTAGGACTTGTTCATTGGACGCCGCCACTTCAATGGCGAGTGCCCCCTGGGCCGGCGCCGGCGGATTCACACTCACCGGTAAAACCATAAAATGGCAGCTCTCGACCAGAGACCGGACTTGCACTTCGCCTTTGAGAAAGCCTTCGCCCTCGGCGTGAAGCAAACGGTCCAAACCGGCTTTGGCCAAGATCATTCCGGCCTTCTGCTCATGCATGCGCCCGAGGCGGGTGGGAACATTGCCGCGAATTGGAACAAATTCCAGTTTCACTTCAGCCGGCAACAGCGCCGGCAAAATGGGAGCGAGGTTGTACACACGGCGGGGCGAGCTGGTTAATATTTTAAGGGTGCCGGTTTTAACGGCTTCCTTCCACACTTCTTTTGGAATCAACAATAGATCCCGCACGTCAGCGCGGGGCATGGTCATTATGATTTTGGTTTCCGCGCGCGGCTCGACCGGAAGATCCTTCCACGAATGAACCACGATATCGCACTGGCCGGTTTTTAAATCCTCATAAAAATCTTCGGTGAACACGCCCTTGGTGCCCATGGAGTCGAGTGGCACGTCTTGATTTAAATCGCCGAGCGAGGCTTTAAAGATAAATTCGATGCTGGGACGGGCGGCGTGTTTTTCCAAGCAGCGCGCCACTTGCACGGCTTGCCAACGGGCTAAATCACTTTTCCGGGAGGCGACCCTCAGGCGCATATATCGTCCCAACCTTGCGGCCGGACGTGCCGCGCCGCCTGCGCCTCGTCGCGCAGGTCGACGCCGCCGAGCTCGAGCAGGTCGTAGGCGATGAAGCCGACGGGCGCATCGGCCAGCACCTTCTTCGTCAGCGTCTTGCGTGTGATGCGCTGCTGCAGTGCCTTGAACGGTGCCGGCTGGTCCGCGCCCGGCAGCCAGGCCAGCACCTCGCCATCGAGCACGCTGCCATCGGGCATCCGCGCGGCCCAGGCGCTGATTTCTGGAAAGCGGTCGGTCAACAGCTCTTCGCCGCGCGACCAGATCCACAGCCGGCCCGCGCGTTTGACCAGCTGTGCGCGGATGCCGTCGTACTTCCATTCGACCTGCCAGTTTTCGATGTCGCCCAGCGTTTGCGGCG
>JANMVK010000391.1:0-2089 GCA_031392725.1 Pseudobdellovibrionaceae bacterium | reverse complement strand
GCCCGCGGCTCCAGCCGCGCCGGCACCACCCACAGACGACTCGACTGCCGCGCGATAGCGCATGAACGGCCGCGCCGGGAACCTATTTGTGCTTAAGTGACCACGCCACCGCGGGCTCAAGATCCGCAAAAACTTTCATGGGCATTGGCAAAGTCGCGACCTGCAAATAAAGATTGAGCATCATCCGGCTCAGCGGATCCCGGTGCGCCACCATGGCCAGCGATGAAAAAAAACTGGCGATTTCAATATTCGAATAAACCAACCGGGTCTTTGGCTGCAACACCATGGCGCCGCGCAAGTCGATCAACAGCGGCCGTTTGGAATCGCCCCTTAAACTTTTGCACACGCGCAAATTTTCTTCCGCCTGTGCCACGGACTGATCGGCGCCCGGAGTGATCTCCACCCAAATAATTCCGTCGTTCCGTAGGGCGATGCGCGCCACCTCGGTTTTGATCCAATCGAGTTTCATGGATAAATAATAACTAACCTTTGCCCGCCTCCGCAACATCTGTCATACAAATGCCAGGCATAAGTATGACAAATGATGTGGAGGCGTGGCGTGGGATTGATGTTGGCATTGTTTATGAGTATGGCATTTGGGTCCGGAATGGACGGTGGTTGTGGATCGTTTAAAGCAGATATCACCAAGGAAATGAATATCTGGAATTCGGATCCGGTAACTTCCACATCCGGTGAGCGGACCACCCTGCCCTTGGCGAAAAAAATAAAATTTGGGTTGCGGCCCCATTCTGCCGTTGAGTTTCCGGTGGCGCCCGAAAAGATTCTAAATAAGGAAAAAACTGGCTTCTCCGGTGTGTTTTATTTTACGCCCACGGTCAGCGGAGTGTACCAAGTGGCGCTCGGTAAACGCGCTTGGCTGGACATTGTGGAATCCGACGCCAAGAAAATTGTAAAGGCCGGCCAGTTTGAAATGCAAACCAAATGCGATAAATTAGTTAAGGTGATGAGTTATCAGCTAAGCGGCGGAAAGGCCTATGTGGTGCAGATCAACAGCAGCCCAACCGAACAAATTGAAGGCACCATCGTCGAGCAGGTTAAAAAATGAGACCGGAATTTATAAAGCATTTTACTGAGATTCAAGAAAAAGATGATGCTCATTATCCGGGCAGCGAAGAGCTGTTGTGCATTGGCTCGCCGTTCGCCAAAAAGTTTGGCTTAAAGCGCCTGGGCATTCACCATGAAGTGCTGCCTCCGGGCCGGCGCACCTCTTGGCCTCACGCTGAGAGTGAAGAAGAAGAATTCGTGTACGTGATTGAAGGTAATCCCGAAGCCTGGGTCGACGGAGTTTTACACCAACTAAATCCGGGCGACGGAGTCGGATTTCCCGCCGGCACCGGCATTTGTCATACATTTGTCAATAACACTTTGAAGGACGTTCGCCTGTTGGTGGTTGGCGAAACCTCCAAAAAAGAAAACAAATGCATCTACGCGCCTCACCTTCACGCTAAGCGGAACGAGGAGATTAAAGAGTTTTTGTGGACTGATGCGCCCATTAGAAAAATGGGAGACCACGACGGAATGCCCAATGCTTTGCGCGCGCGACTGAAAGACTCTGAATAAACAGAGAATCTACTGCCAGGTTCCCGCGCAATTTTGCTGCGCCAACGCGGCCTCTTGCGCCATGGGCACGGTGCCGCCCGGATAACCTTGATAATAATACTGCCGCTGCAATTGATTGTACACGAGCGATTCACACACCCCCAGTTTGTCGGGCGTTGAAGGACACTCAAACGATTGATAGGAGCCGCCCGGAGCACACGCCGCTTGCCATGCGGGTTGATCCGCCATCGAGGCCGACCAACGCTCGTTGCACATTTTTCCCGCCGGCAGTGAACTGCACGAGCCCAGCAGTTTGCTGAAGCCGCTCTTGCCGAGCGAGGATTTTTCCAGGGTTAAGGAGCCGCCCGTGCCGCAATTTTGAAACGCGGTAATCAGGCCGGCCAGAGTCAGAAGGATGAACAAGATACGTACCATTAGGCCTCCAACACTAAAAGTCTATGCCTCTCCACCGGAGAACCATAGTGGAAAGCCGTTTTATCTAAATTTGGGACTTGAAACGTAAGACCTT
>JANMVK010000330.1:0-2684 GCA_031392725.1 Pseudobdellovibrionaceae bacterium | reverse complement strand
GGCGCCATCACCGTTCTCCGCCGCGATGATGCTTCTGGCACCACCGATGCGTTCAAACACTTCACCGGTTTGAAAACTTTCGGCGCCTGCGTGAAAGATGTTTCGAGCACTGAGAACGTCGCCGACATCACTGGCCGCGATCCCCAAGCCATTGGCTACTCAGGCCGTTCGGCTGAGCGTTTCAACGGCAACGGTGCTCCCACTAACCGCGCTCTCGCCATTGCCAAAGTGGCCGGCGGACAAGCGATTTTGCCCTCTGACGCCAACATCCGCAGCTTCGCCTACCCTATGGCCCGCAAGCTCTATGTTTACTCGGTTGTGCAATTGCTGACTCCCCGTGAAGCCGAATTTTTGGCTTATATCGCGGACCGCTCCAATATGGATCCGATTATGACTGAAGAGGACTTTATTACGGAGGACTAATCTGAAGTCTGTTCTAGGTAGTTCAAAATTAATGATTCAAGGGTCGGCGCTAGCGCTGGCCCTTTTGTCATTGTCGAGTTGCAGCGGCGGCAAAGGAGCCGGCGAGTCGGACCGCTCCAAGTTCTGTAAACCCGTGCAGGCCGGGCATAGCTATGAAGAAACGCCGTTCAATGGCGGCACGGCTAAGATTTTGTCGTTTCAGGGAATTCGCGCCAATGTGAATGCGGCTTGCGCCACTTGCCATCGCGCACCCGCCAAAACCGGCGGCTTTAGCTATTTGGATGAATGGAAGGGACGGGTCGACGACTTGGGGCAGAGTCAAAGCTTGGATCGGGTGATCGGCTTTAACAAACATGGACAAACCATCCAAGGCCAAAACGTTAGCAGTCACAGTGTAACCTTTTTGCGCCAGCAGTGCCGCCACATCGGGTTTCATTTCACGGGACATGGGAGCTAGACCCCAATCGCCGTTCACAAGACCTTTTTCACCGTTGCCGGAGCCGGTGCCTTGATATTCCAAGAACGAACCGTAACCAGAGCGAGTCAGCGCTTTGGAAATGGCGCCGGCTAAAGTGTTGGATCCATCGAACGATTTTTTGGCTTCGCCATATGCGGAGCTAGCTACCACGAGAACGAGAGCTAGTAAGATTTTTTTCATAAACAGGTCTCCTTCCGAACATCTTCGGATAAAAATAATTAATGTGCTCGAGCAATTTCTTTGTACCAACCTGTGAAAATTAAGCACGTTGGCTTTTTGTCAGAAATACCTCGAAAACCATAATCAAAAACTGACAGACAAATCGACATGAGTTGCCGAATATTTTCGCGACACAGTATCCACTCCGCGTCTGCCGTTGTAATGGTTTGCCGCCAGCACCACAGATTTTCCCAATTGAACCGATAGACCTACGCGCGTGCCATCGTGGTCGGTGCCGCCGCCATTCGCGTCGCTATCGGTAAATGCGCCCACCACGGAATCCGATTCTTTTTTTATATTTGAGCGCGAGAGGGTCAGCATTTTCCACTTCAGCGCCCAGCCATACTCAATGGCGCGGCCCAAGCGGCCAACTTTGCCGTTGCGAACCCAATCTCCGTAGAGCGAATACTCAAATGGGCCGACCTTGTGCTTCCACTCAGTTCCCACTTCCATCAATACGTATTCTGTCTGGTAATAATATTTCCGTTGATCGGCTGGCAGCAGCGGGTCGTCTACATATACGGTGTTTCCGCGGTAGCGGTCGTGAGGATATGAGTAAGGATCAATCTTGGCGTCTTTGTCCACGCGGGTGATCAGATTATTTTGCACATTGAGGAAGTAGTAATTGCCCACATGAGTGGTCCAGCTAAAATTTGAGGTCTTCCAAATCCAGCCCGCGTCCCCGCCCACGATGCCTATATCCACGCTGTCAATTCCAGCCGAGTAATTTTCCGACACCATAAACGCGCCTACATTTAAAAACGCGCCGGTGCGCGACCACATCGGCTCCCATTTCAGAGCCAGACCTTCAAACGCCAAATCAGAGTCAAAAACAATCTGCGCTTTCGCCGGCGACCAAAATGGATTTGCGGTGCGGCCCGCCCAGAATTTGCCTGATCTTAAAAATCCCCAATCTATATAAGCCCAATCCAAACCAAAACTTCGCCGGGCCATTCCCGGCTCGCTGGAATCTCCCATGGTTTGATTGTTGCTGATGGCCGAGCTGGCGGTGGCGAGGCGAACCACGGCTTGAACTTTTTCATTTACGTCGGCGCGCAGGCCAAGGCGAGCGCGCAGCTGCTGGTATTTGCGCTCCTCATCGATTGATTCTTTACCGCGAGCCATGCGATAGCGGATATCGCCGGACCATTTAAGTACGGGCTTCCATTCTTCAACGGGAGTTAGATCTTCGGCGAACACTTGAGCCGACAGGCCAAGCGTCAGTAATATACAGAGAAGTTTGGGGGCAAACATCTTGGGTACCGAATATAGGCCGCCTCCCAATCGCTCAATCCAATAGTGGATCCCCACAATCTCCTGTTTTAATCCTAACCAAAACTAAACATTCAGGAGGGGCGGGAAATTTCCGATAAGTCCCTGTGACTCATCTGCTTTTTCTCCTATTCATGAGCCCGGCCCACGCTGAATACCGGGCCTTTGAGCTGGTTATCGCCGACTCGGCTTCGGGCGTGGAACGCGTCGAAATCTCGACTTTAGATCCCAACCAATACCCCGCTTACTATCCGACCAAATACACCGAGCGGGTCACCTACCGCGCCACCTG
>JANMVK010000223.1:0-11927 GCA_031392725.1 Pseudobdellovibrionaceae bacterium | reverse complement strand
ACACGTACTCCACCGGCCAAAACGTCACGATTCAGGAGCACCAGAAGCACCAGCAACAGTTCGCCGAGTATATGGGCCGCCGTTTGACGGAACACCACGTCGACAACTGGGCCAAGAACGATCCCGAATTCCGTGCGGTGTATGAATTCAAAGATAAAATCAGTAACGTGAACATGAATGTGCGGCCCGGCTACAAAGTGAAATGGAAATACAATTTCGCCGGTCCCAACATGGAAGTGAAAGTGGAAAATCCCTACAGCGTGGACGTGAAAGTGCGGATGGAGATGAGCGGAATTGTCTCCAGCGCCAAAGAATTGATTTACACCCTCGGCTACCAAATCACCCAAAAAGTCCGCTTAACCGCGCTGCACCGGCAAGTGGACGGCCTCTACCAGCTGGTGACCAGCCGCCCTTTGTCCAAACGCTTATCGACTTCGCTTACGCTTTCCACTGACACCAAGGACGCGGGATCGACCGTGAAACAGGATCTGATTCTCGTGGGCTTCTCCTGGTCCGAATGACGTCGGGTCGCGCGGCTGGTGTTTCACTCTGAGACGCCCGACTTCTTCCCTGTCAAAAGATAACTGAAAAGTTCCGAAAAGTGTTGGGACGTAGCCGCCTCGGGCGGAGGAGTAATATTGGATCAACACCAGGTGCGCTGGGCGCTGTTAAAAATTTCCTTTGTGGCCTTAATGGGCAGTTCGTGGATATTCACCAGCTTCATCTTCGGCACACAGCCGACCGATTCCACCGATGAAATTGAGAGTGATGATGCGCTGGTTTCGCTCGTACGGATACCGGCCAGTCTACCAGGCCAATTGCCGGGACAGCTTCCCAAATTATTGATGGCGCAGACGCAGCCGATGGAGCCCATCCGCATGGATGTGGTGAAACTTCCCTGTTGGGATTTGCCCGAAGTGGCTGAGCAACCGATTTCTTCGCGCTGGGTGCGGCTGACCGGAAGGCCCTGCCAGAGCGGCGCCCTGCCGGAGTCCATCGAAGTGAACAATTTGGCCAATGGTTATTCGGGCACGGTGTTTGCCACCCAAAAGGACGCCATGACCACGGATTTTATTCCGCTCGAAGAGGGCAATAATGAAATCATGGTTCGAATCGGCCAAGCGGACGGCGTGGCCTTTGAAAATCGCTTTGTGTTGGTGAAAGCCGCGGCCGAGTGACGGCTATTTTTTCTTTTTAGGCTCGAAACCCTTTAAAATTTTAGCGGCTTGGTCCGACGGATTCTTGGTTTCAAACATTCCGCGGATTTTGCGTTCCTTTAAAACATCTTTGCTGATGCTGATGCGCGCGTCGCGGATTCTTTCCACCACGGCTTTAAGTTGCGTGTTGGCGCCGACTTCGGGGCGGACTTCAGCCAAAATATTGTCGAGAATAAACAGGGAAGTGGATTGAATGCTGGGTGCGGCATTGCGTGAAGTGACCGCATCGAGCGCTTCATCCGCGATCATGCTGACACTGGGCTCGTATGCGTTAAAGCCCAACATCATGCGCCGCACTTCGGGCACGAGCTTGGCCACCATATTGTCGCTGTCGGGCCGCGAAAAAATAAATTTCAATCCGTTGCGCAGCTGGGACACCGCTTCGTCTTCATTGCTGGTGCCGTCTTCGCCCGCGGCTTCTTTCGCCTTGAGCACGAAGCTCTGCACCATTTCTAGCATCTCATCGTAATCCTTGATCATGAGTTCGTTGTATTTGTAATTCGATCCGACGGAGGTGCCGGAACGGCCACTCATGCCGCTCGAAGAGCCTTTGGAGCCCGAGGACGCGCAGGACACGAGAAACGGCAGCGAAAAACCAATGATGAGAGTCAAAAGTAGTGTTTTCATACCCCGATTGTATGGGTGAGTTTGGACGTTTGTCTATGCCGCGGCTGTTCAAATTTGAGCCGGAATACGAAATTTCGGCGGCCGACCTTCTCAGCGGGAGGGCTCTGTGTCAGTATGGCAATCGTACGTTTAAATAAAACTAAGGAGTCTTCTTTGAAAAAGTCATCACTTCTGGTGAGTGCCCTTGCGATCGTGGCGATTGCCGGCTGTACTTCCAAGCAACAGATCGAAAAAACTCTCACCGACAATCCTGAGATCGTGTTTAACGCGATAAAAAAGAATCCCAAGAAATTTGTCGAAGTGGTCAATGAGGCGGTGAAATCCGCGCAAGAAGGCGCCCGCGCCGATGAAGAAAAAGAAGAGAGTGGCCGCTTAGAGGAAGAATTTAAAAATCCCAAGGTCGCTAAAGTTGACGAAGGCCGCGTGATCTTCGGCTCAAAAAATGCGCCCGTGACGATCATAGAGTACTCCGACTTCCAGTGTCCTTATTGCAGCCGCGGTTGGACCACGGTTAAGGAAGTGCAGAAAAACTATCCCGACAAGGTGCGGATCATTTTTAAGCACCTGCCGTTGGATTTCCACCCGCTGGCTTTGCCCGCGGCTAAATACTTCGAAGCCATTGCTTTGCAGGATCATTCCAAGGCTGAAAAGTTTCACGACCTGATTTTCGCCAACCAGGCGAAACTGAATCAGGACGGTGAAAAATTCCTGAAGGATTCGGCGAAAAAAGTCGGCGCCAATTTGGCCAAGGTTGAAAAGGATCTTAGCAATGAGACCGTCACGGCCCGCATCGCCTCGGACATGGAAGAAGCTAAGAAATTTGAGTTCTCGGGCACGCCTGGGTTCTTGATCAACGGCGTATCGTTGAAGGGTGCTTATCCGTTTCCTGAGTTTAAGAAGATTATTGACCGGCATTTGGCTGGGAAATAACTTCTAGTTTTTTAACTGAATTTTGAAGAGCCGGGTTAGTGCCCGGCTTTTTTTTGGTTGAGCCAGCCTGCCCTCCACGAGCCCTTTAGTTAGTCGTTAAGCGTTCGCCCACAGACTTTAGCTAAGCTTTAGCCCAGTGATAGTGCCAAATGAGCTATTAGGAGCAGCAGCTTCAAGATGATAAAAATCATCTTCCACTGTGCTTTAAAAATAGCCCAATTGATCCGATATGAATAAATACCCATGTATTCGTTCATATTTTTCCTCCTCTGTTAAGAGGACCCGATTCGGGAAGGACTGACGGAAGGGGAGATATGCAAGATAGGGTCGAGCCTAAAGCTCGGCTCTTTTTGTTTCTAGGTCCGGATTGGCATTTCTTTACCCGTAACTCGAACACCAGTGGCGGGATCAATCTCACAAATTAAAGCCCGGGCGATCACGCCTTTCAACCGTGAGTTGGCGATGAATTTTGGCCAGTGCATTAATGAGCACTGAGTGATTTTGAAACATTCCTTTCTGGACCGTCCCGAAATCTAAATGATACAGTTTAGCCTCAATGGGGGGAAGCACATGAAATACTGCATCGTCTTGATCGGATTGTTGTCTCTGGGAAGACCCGCATTCGCAGCTGAGGAGCTCATGACTGGCTGGTCTTGCACTTCGGTGGGATATGACGCCAACTATGAGCCCCAGTTCTTTGACGGACCAATTCAGCTATTATTGGAAGAGGCAGAAAAAGAAGCGTTGAACATGTGCCTTGGCAAGCAATGCCACGTCTTTGAATGTGTCGAATATCGGTGATGTCCTTTTGCGATCATCAAATCACTTGATATCGAATTTTCAGCCGCCAGCAATTGCAGGCGCGAAGTGGTCACCGAAAAATCTCGCAGATTTCTCGGTCAGAAACGCGCGTCTAAAGTTTGACGCGCTTCAAATTGGAAATGTTAATAAATATTATTTGGAGTAAGTCGTAGTACAGCCGTCGGCCGTGAACGTTACGGTTGAACCAGAAAATAAATAAGAGATTCTATCTTTTGCGGGAAGAGTCGTGCCGGTGGTGTCGTTGCCACTGATTTCAACCAAGACGTCATTGCCTCGTACGGTACATTTATCCATGTCACCTATATTGTCAGAGGTTGTGGGTCCAAATGCCATAGAGTTGGAACCAATCCAATATCCCGAATATTTCGATTCGCTATAAGGAGTTACAGTCAAAGTCGGTCCTTGAAAATGGAACTGATCATCGCAAGATTTGTTGACCTGTTTGTAAGACCCCACGTAGTTAGCCAGTAATTTACACCCTCCATCAGCCATCGCAGACTGCGCCAAAATCAATGTTAAAATCGATAAAATAGATTTCATGTTAGTTACCCCCTATTTTGATTTCACATGAACTAACATGGACAAATGGCAATATCAAACTCGTTGCAAAATACGTGGGGGATTTGAAGCTGTAAAATCAGGAACCTAAGTCATCATGACGCATCATTTTTCACCAAAGAGCAATTGCACGGGTCCTCAGCGCGATCCTGATAATTGAGTGGAACGAAAAGCGCACGAGAGAAGCGAATTGCATTGAAATCTGAATAACTATCTCGTCTGAAAATTTCTTGAAATGCTTTTATTTTGCAATGGGATAGACTTCTTCAAAAACGGTTACGCGGTCAGTATTCTTGTTTGAAGACCGAGCATTGGCAACAAATGCTTAGGCTTCACGACCGCACAAGATTCAAGGCCGACGTAACTTCGCCCCAATGTTTAGGAGAATCGACCCGGACCGGGGTCCACGGAAGAAATGTCTTTCGCGCATCCGAGATCAAAATCACAAGTCCGATCAATCCCCTAGCGGATTGAACTCAGTCCTACAACTGAATGGGAAGCTCAGCTCCAGTCACTCGAACTCCCGTGGTGGGATCAATTTCGCAAATCAGGGCACGCGCAATCACACCTTTTTGAACAGCTTCCTTAAGCAACTTTGCGTACTCCGGATCAATGTGCTCAGCCGGCGTAAACGAAGTGCAATCCTGCCGTTGGACCACAAACACAATCTCGGAGCTAAAACCCTTAGCCTTCAAATCCATCAGGTCACGCAAATGCTTTTGCCCGCGCGTGGTGACCGAATCGGGAAATTGCGCCACGCCATCCACCGCGTAAGACACATTTTTGATTTCGATAAAGGTCAATTTTTTGCCGGCATCGAGATCCTCTTGGGTGGGCGCCAAAACCAAATCCAGCCGGCTTTCTTTAGAAATTTTGTATTCCCGCTTGAAAGCCTTCAGCCCGGTCCAGGCGGGGATCAGCCCGTGTTCCCACGCCTCATAAACCAACGAATTAGTTAAGGCCGTGTTCACTCCCACCCATCCTGTCGGCGTGCGCAAAAACTGCAATGTGGCCTTCAGCTTTCGCTCGGGATTGTTGTTTTCCGTGTAAACGCAGGGCGCGTTTTCGAATAAACAGGTTTTGAGGCTGCCGGTGTTGCTGACCAGCGCGCAGACCACCTGGCCATTGACCCGAACGTCGGCGAAGAATCGTTTGTAGCGCTTCAGGAACTCACCCTCGCGCACTGTTTCTGTGAATTGCATTGGATGGTGATACATGGGAGGATAGCGCCATGTCCAGCAGTGAGGCTTTGCCAAAAAATCCACGCAAACGGCTGCCCAAGCCGAGTTGGATCAAGATGCGCGCGCCCGCGGGTGAGCGCTACTTGCAAATCAAAGATTTGCTTAAGGGCCTCAATCTCGCAACCGTCTGCCAAGAAGCTCAGTGCCCCAATATCGGCGAATGCTGGGGCGGCGGCACAGCCACGATTATGCTGATGGGCGACACCTGCACGCGCGGCTGCCGTTTCTGCAATGTGAAAACCGGAAATCCTAAAGGTAAGCTGGATCTCGAAGAGCCAAACAAAGTGGCCTACGCTGTTTCGAAAATGGGTTTGGACTATGTGGTGCTCACCTCGGTCGATCGCGATGACTTGCCGGATGAAGGCTCTTCGCATTTCGCCAAGACCGTGCGGATTATGAAAGAACTGGTGCCGAATCTGATCGTGGAAGTTTTGACTCCTGATTTTAGAGGCAATGAGACTTTTGTGTCCTACATCGTCGACGCCGGACCCGACGTGTTCGCGCACAACGTGGAAACCGTGGAGCGTTTGCAAGCGACAGTGCGCGATCCGCGCGCGAATTACGCGCAGTCGTTGCGGGTATTGGAATTTGTCAAAGAGTACAATAGTGAGCGTTACACCAAAACTTCCGTCATGCTGGGTTTGGGCGAAACCGATGTTGAAGTCCGCCAGACTTTGCGCGATTTGCGCGGAGTGGGTTGTGATGTGGTGACCTTTGGCCAATATCTCCAGCCGCAAGCGCGCCACCTGCAAGTCGTTGAATTTGTAAAACCTGAAAAATTTAAAGAATGGCAAGTGGAAGCCGAGAGCATGGGCTTTTTGTATGTGGCGAGCGGCCCTTTGGTGCGCAGCTCGTACCGGGCCGGAGAATTTTTTATGAAGGGTGTAATTGAAAAACGGCGCGTGGCTTCGAGCCTCTCGTCTTGAGCCAAGGAGGCAAGTAATGTCCACCAATGTGAAACTTCCCGATGTCGGCGAAGGCGTAACCGAAGGTGAATTGGTTAAATGGCTGGTCAAACCGGGCGACACCGTCGCGGCCGATCAACCCGTCGCGGAATTTATGACCGATAAAGCGACTGTGGAAGTACCCAGCCCCGTCGCGGGCGTGGTGAAGGAATTAAAATTTAAAGTGGGTGATGTCGTCCCGATTGAAACTGTGATTTTGATTTTGGAAGGTGGGACCGCCACTGCGGCACCCACGAAACCCGCTGCAGCCGCGGCTCCTGCCCAGACCGCTCCTGCTAACGGAAACGGCAAACAGGCTCCGTCGCCAATGTCCGCAAGATCCGGTACTCCGGATACTAGCCGAATCCAAGAAACCGGATCAAAACAGAGTTCAGGATCTGGAACCAGCGCGGATTTTTATCCTCCTGCCGCCGATTCGAAAGTTCTCGCCACTCCCGCCACTCGCCGCTTGGCGCGTGAAACCGGAGTGGATGTGAATCAACTCACCGGGTCTGGTTTGGCTGGACGGGTGACTCGAGATGATGTGACCAATGCGAAAGGCTCAAACGGTCAGACCAGTGGCGGAGTCGCCGCTAAGTCGGCGCCGGGCGCCGGCCGTCCCACTATGGAAATTCCTAAACCCGCATTTATTTCTCAACAGGGCGCTCTCGAAGAGCGCGTGCCGATCCGGGGCGTGCGCAAGAAAATCGCCGAGAATATGCAAATGGCGAAACACATTATTCCGCACTTCACTCTGATGGATGAGGCGCGCGTCGACCAATTAGTCACCATGCGCACGCAAGCTAAAGAGCATGCGGAAAAATATGGCGTCAAAGTCACCTATCTGCCGTTCGTGATGAAGGCCGTAATCGCCACGTGCCGTGAGTTCCCCATGTTCAACGCCAGCCTGGATGACCAGGCGGGCGAGATCGTTTACAAAAAATATTTTAACCTGGGCTTCGCGGCCGACACTCCCAATGGCTTGATGGTTCCGGTGGTGAAGAACGCCGATTTTAAAACCGTGTTACAAATCTCGCAGGAGATTCAGCAACTGGCGGGTAAAGCGCGTGATGGCAAATTGTCGCTCGAGGATATGAAGGGCGCGACCATCACCATCACCAATATCGGCAGCGTGGGCGGACTTTACGCCACGCCGATCATCAACCATCCCGAAGTCGCGATCTTGGGAATGTACAAGATCCAAGACAAGCCGGTGTGGACGGGCAATGAGTTTAAACGTGCGCAGTTTATGAATTTCACCGTCACCTGTGATCACCGTCTGATTGACGGCGCGGTGGCGGCGAACTTTATGAAAGCGTTTATGGCGCGAATTGAAAATCCCTCCCAGCTCATGCTGGATATGATTTAGGAGAGAGTGTGGCGGTTGAAAAATTTGATGTGTGTGTGATTGGCGCCGGTCCCGGCGGATATGTGGCGGCGATCCGCGCGGCCCAGCTGGGTAAAAAGGTCTGCATTGTCGAGCGCGAGTTTCTCGGCGGCGTGTGTTTGAACGTCGGCTGCATACCAAGCAAGGCCATGATCACCGCCTCTAATTTTTATCACCGCATGCTGCACGACGGGCCGACAATGGGCTTTCAAGTCCCCGAGACCGTAAAACTGGATTTCAAGAAATTGCAGGAGTGGAAGCAGGGCGTGTGCGACAAAATGTCGGGTGGCGTGGCGCAATTGCTTAAGGGCAATAGCGTGACCGTTTATATGGGAGAAGCCACCTTCACCAGCGCGAAATCGCTCACGGTCAAAGCCAAAGACGGCACCACCACCATTGAAGCCGCCAATTATATCGTCGCCACCGGTTCACGGCCCATTGAAATTCCCGGCTTTACTATCGATGAAAAAGATTTGATGTCCTCGACCGGCGCGCTCGCGCAAGATAAGAAAATCGACCGCCTGGTGGTGATCGGCGGCGGCTACATTGGTCTTGAGATCGGCTCCTACATGGCGAAAATGGGCAGCCAAGTGACCGTGGTCGAAGGCATGGCGGCGCTGCTCACCGGCGTCGCGGATCCTGATTGCGTGCAAGTGGTCGCCCGCAAATTGAAAAAGAACAATATCGAAGTCATGCTCAACACCAAGGCCAAAAGCTGGAAAAAAGGTAAAGACGGCGTGGAAGTCACGGTCGACACCGGCGGCAAGGAACAAACCATCAAGGCCGACAAAATTTTACTGACGGTGGGCCGCAAACCCAATTCCGATCAGCTCGGCTTAAAAAATATCGGCATCGCTCTGGATGAAAAGGGCTTTATCAAAGTGACGCCCCAGCGCAAAACCAATGTGCCGGGCATTTTTGCGATCGGGGATATCGCCGGTCAGCCCATGCTGGCGCATAAAGCCAGCCATGAGGGCGTGCTGGTGGCCGAGGTCATCGCCGGGCACAACCGCGTTTACGACGCGCGCACCGTACCCGCCGTGATCTTTGTTGATCCCGAAATCGCCTCGGCCGGCTGGATGGAAGCCGAATGTAAGGCCAAGGGCTATAACGATTTAAAAATTGGCAAATTCCCCTTCGCCGCCAACGGACGGGCGGTGTCGATGATGGAAACTGACGGTTTTATTAAAATCATCGCCGACGCTAAAACTCATGTGGTTCTGGGCATTCATATTTGCGGACCGGAAGCGAGCAACCTGATTTCCGAGGCGGTTCTCGCCATCGAAATGGGCGCCCGCTTGGAGGACATCGCTCTGAGCATCCATCCGCATCCGACCTTAGGTGAAACCATGATGGAAGCGGCCGAAGCCGCTCTTGGCCACGCCATTCACATCATTCAAAAACCCTTGCACGCCACGCCCCGGAACGGACCACGCGCGAATGCGTAGTTCATGAAACTTGAAAACTGGGGTTTAGTTCATTACGAAGAGGCCTCCCGCCGGCAGCTCGATGCGGTGGAAGCGGTGGCTGAAGGCGCCGAAGAGCGTCTCGTGCTTTGCTCCCATCCACCCGTCGTCACTTTGGGACGGGGCACGCCGAGCGAAGATATTTTAAACTGGCAAGGCGAGACCATTGAGACCACGCGGGGAGGCCGCGCCACTTATCACGGCCCTTCGCAATTGATCATTTATCCAATAGTGGATTTGCGAAAACGGCGCGCGCGGGTTCCAGCTAAAGACGTTCACGCCTATCTCCGGATCGTGGAACTGGCGACGGTTTTATCTTTGCACGATCTCGGACTCACCAAGGCCGAGGCCCGCACCACAAAAATGGGAGACATGTCGCTTACCGGAGTTTGGGTGGGAGATAAAAAAATCGCCTCGATCGGCGTCGCCGTGAAAAAGTGGATCACCTATCACGGGATGGCTTTAAATGTATTGAAAGATGAAAAAGCATTTCAAGGCATCAAACCCTGCGGTTTTGAGCCCGATGTGATGACCAATCTTGAAACGCAGCTCGGGAGGATTCTCGAGCCGCGGGTTTACACTTGGGTTTTCGCAAAAACTTTTCTCAGTCTCCTAGAGGTCTAAAGCGTTCCCGGAAAACCGCCGTTACCGGGGCTTTGGCTGCTTCCACCGGAAGCTTCGGGCAAATCGCGCAGAGCTTTGCGCAAAACCTGAAGAGTCTTGTCGACCGTCAGCGATTCCCATTTTTTAGTGGAAGGCGTAACGACAGTCAGGCCGGCGCTCAGCGATCCCGTGGCGGCTTTCACTAAGATTTGGGCGTAAACTTCCGGCTGATCAGCGGGAACTACGTGGCCGGATTCCATAACGATAACCACGGACTCTTGGCTGCCGCCTTCCAGCCGCTTCACGATGACTTCGAATTGGTCGCATTGCAGGCCGGGCGCTTCTTTGCCGGCGAGTATAAACACGCGCTTGGTGCGGTCACCGCGGCTGTTCCATTGAAAACCTTCAGTGGCGCGGCTCAGGCGGATGTAACCATCGACCATTTCGTGTTTGCGTTCACGGGGAAGATTAAATTGGTTGGTGATGGCTTCCACCTGTTGGACCCAGTGTGTGCGGTAGGCTTGGTCGAGCAAATTGCGGGTGATGCCCGGACCGAAAATTGGATTGAACAATTCGCCGGATTTCAGCCAGCGGCGGTATCGCGCGAGCTGCGGGCTAAAGGCATCCATGGAAGTCATGGGCACGGAATCGATAATTTGCGCAAAGCCTTTAACATAGAGTGAAACGGCTCCCGAGTAAGACAGCGACACGGGAATGATATGATTTAATCCGTGGCTGGCCTTCAGCGCCTGGGCCAATTTTTCGGTTTCCTCAGCAAGGGACTGCAGTGTGGTGTCGTGGTTATAAAAGTCTGGAGTCTCGCGGGAGTCCAACGTGACTAGCGAAAACGGCTGTACGCTGAAGTTAAATCCCACCACGCCGTAACCGGCTTTAATTAAAGTTTGCGCGGCGGGTTCGCTTAGCAAAAGCGAACGATTCACTCCCGGCAAAAATAAAAATGTGGGTTTGCTGGAATCAGCGGGCGCCGAGATCTGCACATGCAGTTTGCGGCCGTTGCTGATTTTGTAAACGACGGTTTTTGGTTCTGTAGGCGCGGCCCACACTAGCGCGGGCATTAATAAAGCGATGATTTTTAGCATTTGGCATCCCCCCGGATGGAGAAGTTCATAACCCTTTCCGGAACCGGCCGCTAGCCTAGCGGCGATAATTACTTTTCTTCCCATGGAGCTTTTGCTCTATTTGTAAGCAGTATACTGGACGTTCGCCTGGTACCAAATCCGAACTGGACTGCCCCGATCCCGTTACAAAAGTAAAATAGATGAAACAAAAGGGGGGCTCATGCGAACTACGCTATGGGTTTTAATGATTTTCGCGGGGCAGTCGGCCTGCGCGCAATCGAGCGGCACACCGTTCGTGGAGTCCTTAAATGAGCCAATGGCCATTCACTCCAAATGTTTGCCCAATAAGGCGGGCACTACCCGGCAAGTCACCCATTACTACGTTCCGCTACTTGAGGAGTACGACAACTTCACCTGCGACCGCATGGAAGGCACCTGTATCTATAAGAAGAAGGGCGTGGCTTGGTTACATAATTTTGGCTACACCGACACCACGTTGGAAAGCGCACGATGCAAGAACGGCTACGGCAATAAGCAGAACTGTTTGAACCCGTGCCGCACGATCGCGGCTTCCATGCGGCATCACCGTTGGGGAGAAGTTCATTTTATTAAAAGCCTGGTCGGCAAAACGTGCGGCAGCAAGCGCGATGGCACCGAGATGATTCATGACGGGTTCGTGGTGGTGGGCGACACCGGCGCGGCCTCGCACTTCAATGCTCCAGGTCGTTTCGATTTCTTTTGGGGTCGCTGTCAGGATAAAAAGAACGGCGTTTGCCATGAAGGCGCGCAGATGCTGTCGGAAGCGGCCACCTCCTCACCCTACTGCATGGTGTGGAATCCCGCCAATCCCCTTAAGAATGAAGACATAAAAATGGAATTTGTGTGGAAGGTGAAATCCGAAGCCATCGCCCGCGGCGACAATGGTGCGGCCACTGATTTCGATCTCGATAAGGGATTCGGAAATTAGGTTTTTTAAAATATGAAAACAGACTGGATGATTTACGGCGCCAACGGATACACCGGTAAGCTGATCGCGGCTGAAGCCGGTCGCCG
>JANMVK010000178.1:0-1707 GCA_031392725.1 Pseudobdellovibrionaceae bacterium | reverse complement strand
ACGATTAAGCCGCGCACGTTTTTATATTTTTTCTCTTGGGCCTTAAGCGCTTTTTCCAGATCCTGAGCGGAGTTTTCAATAAAGCTGGTGAGGCGCACATAACCGTAGCCGTCTTCCAGATCAGTGAACTTCACCGATTTTATTTTCACCGTGCCGCGCTCGATTATGTAATCTTTGGGAGCGTCGAGGCCGTCGCGGAAAATTCCCATTTTAATTTTCGCGCCTTTTTTGCCCTTCATACGCTGGGCGGCTTCCACCAATGAAAAACCTTTGGTTGATTCGCCGTCGATTTCGATAATTTTATCGCCGGCTTTAATTCCGGCTTTCCATGCGGGCGTGTCTTCGATGGGAGAAATCACGGTCAGCACGCCGTTCTGCACGGTAATCTCAATCCCGATGCCGCCGAACTCACCGCTGGTTTCCGTTTCAAATTCCTTGTAAATATCGGGCGGTAAAAAATTAGTGTGGGGATCGAGTTCGCGCAGCATGCCTTTGATGCCGCCGTAGATCAGCTTTTTGGTGTCCACTTCTTCAACGTAATATTGCTGCACCAGATTCAGAACCTTGGCGAACAGTTGCAATTCCTGATATCGCTCTTCGGCGAAAACGGTGCCGCTTCGAGTGACGAGAGCCCCTGCCAGCGCGGCGATTACGAATGTCGCGACTAAGGTCCAGCGTAGTAGATTCATGGGGCTCCCCCTTTGGCATCGGCCGTCTTGATTCCAGGTTCCTTGATCCAAGGTCTGGGGTCAACGGCATCCGTGAAATGGCGGATCTCAAAATAAAGTCCTGGTCCAAAGAGAGGCGAATCGTGGCCGGATACGGCTATCACGTCGCCTTCCTTCACTGTAGCGCCTTCGCGGGTTTTTAACTGCGAGGCAAAGGCGTAAACCGTGTAGTAGTTGTCACCGTGATCAATAATCACCGTTTTTCCATATCCCGGAATTTGGCTCGCTAAAACCACTTTACCGGAGAACGCCGCGCTCACGGACTGCGGCGGGGAAACGGAATAAAAATTTCCCTTATGCATCAGGCGAAAGCGAAAATGCGAATCGACAAAAGTGCCGTACTCGCGTGAGAGCCGGGCGTCGATGGGAGGTTTGAGTGATCCTTTGCGCTCAAAAAAAGCATAGTCGAGCACGGCCGCTTCGGTTTCGGTGCGCAAAGTTTTGAGCTTGGTTAACTTTGTGTCCTTGGCCTTGCGCAAATCCGCTACCAGACGCGATTTCACCCGCATTTGGTCGGTCAATTCCAATTCCTGACCTTGGGCGCCCTTTTGCATGCCCATTAACTTGGCCACCATGCCGCCCCAGTTCGCCCTTTTTCTTTTTCAGCTTTTCCAAGTGCACCAAATAATCGCGCACATAGTGGTGATCACTGTCGACCATGCGCCTTAGAAAACGGTGATTGCGCTCGAGTTCGATGGGCGTGTGCGCGGCGAATAGCCATTGATAGTTGTTGCGCGACTGCCCCTGGTACAACTGGCGCAGGCGCCGGTTCAACATTTCTTTGTGTTTGCCGGCCTTGTCCTCAAGCTCCGCCACGTCCTGGGCCGTGGAGCGCACGGCCGCCTCTTGTGACATTAGTTTTTCATTGAGCCGCGCCTTTTTCTTGGCGATGTCTTTGATGTGCTGGTTGATCACGAATAGATGTGAGAGAGCTTCGCGCTGCTTTTTTTCGGTTTCGGAAATACTGGTGCGGGTTTCC
>JANMVK010000145.1:0-4910 GCA_031392725.1 Pseudobdellovibrionaceae bacterium | reverse complement strand
GCCGCAAGCTTAACCCACTCATCTTCCAGTTCAGAAAGCTTGATGGAGTCATCCGAAATCCGCTGAATTAGCTCAGGGCTGGCATCACCCGCGACGATTTTCTCATTGGCTTCTTTAACTGATTGATCGAGTTGCGCGATGGCGGTCTCGCAAGCGGAAATCTTGCGGTCCAGGCCGCGCAGTTTTTTGTCTTTTTCTTTTTTCAGCTGGCCGGCCGGCGCGGTGGCCCCAGAATCCGAGGATGTTTTCTTTTCCTTACCCACCCCCGCCGACTGTTCACCCTCGGAAGCCAAACTCTTCTGCAAACTCCACACATACTCATCATAACTGCCGGGATAAAACAGCACCTGGCCGCTTGAGACTTCCAAAATCTTTGTCGCCACTCGCTGAATAAATCCGCGGTCATGGCTGACCACGACCAAGGTTCCTTCAAAACGCTTCAACGCCTGCGTTAACGCCTCCACAGTTTGAAAATCCAAATGATTGGTCGGCTCATCAAGCAGCAGGCAGGGAACTTTCTTGAGCAAAATCCGGCCCAAAGCCACGCGCGACTTCTCACCGCCAGATAACACTTTTACTTTTTTGGTGATCTGATCGGTGGAAAAAAGCAACGAGCCGGCCATATTGCGGATTTCCTGAGGCGTGACACCCACACTGGCCCCGTCTTCTAGCGATTCATACACGCTATGCACGGGATCTAAAACTTCCACCACATGCTGATTAAAAATCGCGATGGACACCTGATAGCCAAGCTCGCGTTTTCCGGTGGTCGGCGCAAGAGTCCCAGCAAGACCTTTAAGCAAAGTGGATTTTCCCGCGCCGTTCAACCCCACGACCGCCACATGATCGCCGCGCTGAATGTCCAATGTCACATTTTGAATGATCTTGCGATCACCATACCCAAACGCCGTTTGCTCCAAGCGCAACACGGACCGGCCGACGTGCGGGGGTTTCGGAATTTGAATGACCGCCTTCACCGGAATCGCCCGGAACTCAATTTTTTCCATTTTCTCGAGGTTTTTAAGTTTACTCTGCGCTTGTTTCGCTTTGGTGGCCTTGGCGCCGAAGCGATTGACGAAATCCATAACGGTTTTCCGTTTTTCAGCCTGGCCCTGCGCTCGGGCCGCAAGTTGCGTACGCAATAATTCCTTTTGTTCAAAGTAATCGTCGATATTGCCGTTGTACTTGGTGATCTCGCCGGACTCGATCTCCACCGTGTGATCGGTGGTGCGCCGTAAAAACTCGCGATCATGTGAAATCAATAAAAACGCGCCGTCGTAGTTTTGCAAAAAGCGCTCGAGCAGCAAAGTGGTTTCCAGATCCAAATAGTTAGTCGGCTCATCGAGCAGCATCAAATTGGGATCTTGGCCCAGCAAGCCCATCAACTTAATGCGCATGCGGTAACCGCCGCTCAGAGATGAAATGGGTTTTTCAAAAATTTCTTCGGTGACCTGCAGATGCCGGCCCATGGATTTGACCTGCCACAAGGGCAGTTTTGCAGTGCGCTCCAGGAATGTGTTCCCGGTTTCACCCTCAGCCCAAGTGTCGTGCTGGGATAAATATCCTAGGTTCAACGATTGCGAGCGGATGATATCGCCGCGGTCCAATTCCTGTTCGCCGATTAAAATTTTAAATAGTGTGGTTTTGCCGGCGCCGTTGGGGCCGATCACGCCGATATGTTCGCCTTCGTTGACCGACAAGATGGCGTCGTCGAACAATTTCTGTCCGCCAAAGGCTTTATCGCCATTGCTTAGTTGTAGGAGACTTAGTGGGGCTGCCATCGGAGGGTCATCTCACTTGGAACGGATTGACGCCGCTCCTAGTTCGTAAACTTATGAGAAATCTTCTTTGTCTTCCAACGTCACGGGCTCGCAGCCGTTGGCGCTGTCGTTGAGCGACTTGATGTGCTTCTCAACGTCTTCTTTGTTGAGCGTGCCGCGTTTGATGTTCCAATCGCGCATGCGCACGTCGTACTTCATAACTTCCAACGCTTGATTTAGATCGACCATACTCACCTCGGGTTAAAAAATTAATTCCAATATTTGGGGCCGCCCTTTTTCTCGTCAGGCTGGCTTTCGTTGTTTACCACTAGTTTTAGCTTACGTCCACGCCTGGCGGAGGCCCCCGACTGGCGCGCCCTCCAGCGGGCCACGAACGACAAAAACATAAATCCCACCGCAATACCGCCCAAATGAGCCAGGTTGGCCGTCTGCGAGCCCATGCCCGAATCCATCAGCGTCAGCAGCTCCACCGCGCCGATGATCATCACGAAATTTCGCGCTTTCATCGGGAAAAACAGGAAAAACACCTGCCGCTCACCGAATAAAATACCATAAGCGAGCAGCAGACCGTAGGTGGCGCCCGAGGCGCCGACCAGAGGCACTTCCATAACCCCGAAATTTCCGCTGACGTAGGCGTAAAAGACCGAGCCCACCAGGTAAATCAGTCCCGCACCCGCCCCGCAGGTCAGATAGTAAGTCAGAAAAAACCGCGAGCCCCAGCGCTGCTCAAGTTCGGCGCCGAACCACCACAGGGTCAGCATATTGAACACCACGTGAAACACGCTGTTTGAAGCATGCAGGAACATGTAGGTCCCGATCTGCCACAACCAAAATTTGGTGAACACTTGCGCCGGGACCAGGGCGAACCAATCAAAGATCACCGTGTTGTGCAAAATAAATCCCTGCAGAATTAAAACCAGAACCACCCAAATGGCGACGTTGATAATCACCAACGCTCTCACCGTTTTAGTGAACGGCGCGATTTGCATTTGCCCCTGCATCAGACCTTCCCCTGGGGCTCGCTGAGTTCAATCAGCACTCCGCCTGTGGATTTGGGATGAATAAATGCGATCAAACAATTGTGCGCGCCCGGAACCGGTGACTCGTTGATCAATTGCACGCCCTGCGCTTTCAAAGTTTTTAAAATCGTGCGGATGTCGTTTACCTTTAGGCAAATGTGATGAATACCGGGACCGCGCTTGGCTAGAAATTTCGCCACCGCGCTGTCCGGCGAAGTGGGCTCGAGCAATTCAATGCGGGAGTCATTGTTGAGTTCAAACATGCCGACTTTTACTTTTTCACCCGGCACATCTTCCACATCCATTTTTCCAAGGCCTAGTGCCTCGAAAAACGGACGGCCCTGCTGCAGGGATTCCACGGCCACGCCGATATGATCCAGCTCAAAAGTCAGCTTCATGGCTAACTCCCTTGCGAAAATGCGGCTTCAAGCGCGCGTAAGTCTGTTCCACGGTTTCAGGTAAGGCTTTAGTGTCGGCGATCAGCGGAAAAAAGTTGGTGTCGCCGCCCCAGCGGGGCACGATATGCCAGTGCAAGTGCCCGGGAATTCCAGCGCCCGCGACTTGGCCCAAATTCAATCCCATATTAAAACCCTGGCAGTTCAGTTCCTTGCGCAAAATTAGCGTGCAGGTTTTCATCCATTTCATAATCGCACTGCCGACCGAGTCATTCAATTCGGTGAACTCACCCTGATGCGCCACCGGCAAAACTAAAATATGGCCGGTATTGTAAGGATATTTATTCATCACCACCATGACCTTGTCGTCCTTGGCTAAAACTAAAGTGTCGGAGTTGGCGCCCGCTTTCAAAGCATCACAAAATACGCATTGATCTGTTTGGGGCAGCAATTTACGGACGTAGCGGTAGCGCTCGGGCCGCTCCATAAAGTCCCGCTCCTGGGGCCAAACCTCGCGCACGAGTTTTAGCGCCCAATCTTTTTTAGCTTTGGGCTTAGGTAAGCCCTTTGACTTCGACTTCTTACGCTTCAAAAGCCAACCGCTCCCGGCATTATAAATAAGGGTTTTCCGCTCAACTCGGTTTTCATCACGCTCTCGGCCCATTTCGGCAATCGGGTTTCCGAGGCTTCTTCGAGCATCGACATAAACGAGCGCGCCTTTTTAGGCTTAAACACTTCCGGGTCGGCTCCGAGGCCGGTCATTTCTCCCAGCGCCTTGCGGGCGTCGTCCCAGGTTCCCACTTTGTCGGCAAAACCCAGCTTCACCGCTTGGTTGCCGGTGAACACACGGCCATCGGCGTATTTATCGACAAATTCCGGTTTCAGTTTGCGGCCTTCGACAATGGCGGCCTTAAATTGCGAGAGCACATCCATCAGCATATCTTGAAACAAAACCTTGGCTTCCGCGCTCATCGGTTTATATTCCGCGCCGGCGTCTTTAAATTTGCCGGTGGTGATGGAGTAGCGGTGAATTTTCGCCCAGTCATAAAGTTTTTCCAGATTCACAAATTCCATTATCGCGCCGATCGAACCGATCAGGCATCCGGGCGTGGTGTAGATTTGGTCGGCGGCCACTGCGGCATAATAAGCCCCCGAAGCAGCGACGCTTGCACAAAACGCGATGACCGGTTTTTTGAATTCCTCACGCGTGCGCTTAATCTCTTCATACAGTTCCTGGCTGGGCCCCACCACGCCACCGGGCGAGGAGATGCGGATCAGCACGCCCTTTACGCGGTCGTCTTTGCGGTGCTTGCGCAGGTGCTCCAGGATGTCTTTGCTATCCATGATAATGCCATCGAGATCGAGCGCCATGACTGAGGACTTATCGAGAGTCTCTTCGGGCGGATTGAGTAACGTCACCAAGCCACCGACGCCGGCCAAAATGCTGCCGACAAACAGAACCACCATCAGAACAAATACGATTTGTAAAAAACGTTTCATAATGAACCCTCGATGAGCTTCGTATCATACTCCAGGCATTTACAGAATCAATCAACTTAAGCCGGTCCAAAGCCCCAAGGGTCTGGCATCCGAATTGTACATAAGGTTCCCTATGGGCTTATTAACTTCTCACAGGCTATTTAGAGTCGTGTTTATGTCGATAGGGTTTTAAGGACAACCCCCGCGCGCGGTGTCCCAAAAGCCAAAGGGGGAGG
>JANMVK010000078.1:0-4936 GCA_031392725.1 Pseudobdellovibrionaceae bacterium | reverse complement strand
TGCTTGAGCGAGGACCTTGAGCAATTTGTGAAAGCTGCCCGCGCGAGTTGTAGTTGTAATTTACCGGCTGCAGATCGCCGACCTGCGACTGAGTTACCAAGCTCTTGCTATTGAGCACTTGTTTTTGTCTCCGGCCAGCGGGGGAGACGGATGACATCGTCCGGTTCGACGACAAATACTCCGAGGTTGCGATGCGACTAGTGTCATCTTGAAGTTTGGTAAACGTTTGCAGCTTGGTCATGGTGAGTGGATCTGCAGGATTGGCCAATTCCACAGTCTGTGTGGTGAACGAAATGGCATTTAAATTGGTTCCCGCGACCTTTTGAATCGTCGATTGCGAAAACGAGGCGGTATCTCCGAAGCGCGCGTCATGAGCGGATTGCGAGACGTATTCAAGTCCTTCAGGAGTGCGCGTACTATCGCCCTCGGGGTCGTTGGTGATAAATGTTTTTAAGCCTCGTTTGTCGGTATGGATTTGCGAGGAAGCGGCCGTAGAAATATCCATTTCTATGGAATCGCCACGGTTCAGCGCGGTGCTGATAGCAACGGTCTTAGTGCCATTAGGATTCAATAGCTGTGTGATCGCGGTGAAATCCCCCCCCCCAGCTCCAGTGTCCTTGGTCAACAAGCCTTGGCCCGTGTACGCAAATGTAGTGACATTGCCGTTGGGTTTCGAAAATGAAAGCAGCCGCCCACCGCCCGCATTGTAGGTCATTTGATAGACTTCGTTTTTAGGATTGGTAACACCAGTGAGATAAAAGGTGCCGGTGGAAAGAATTGTTTTTTGACCGAAAGGTGCCGTGATAGAGAGCGGAGCTCCATCGGCCGTGCGCTCAATGAAAGTTACGTTGTTGAATTGGTCCGAAATGCTAATGGGCCGGCTCCGGCTGTCGTAGGCGATGGTGTAAATCACATCTCCTGTTAAACCGTTGAGAGTGCGTAAATGGATGCCCGATTGGTTAAAAATGTAAACTTCGCTGGCGTCTTCGGATGCGATCAAAAGCTCGTCGCCGCGGTCGATCGGCTGAACATTTCGTGTGTTGCCATCTCCCAAATTTAGACGGCCATTGCGGACGTCATATTTGTGAATCGGCGAAAGCATCCAGCCGCCAAGGCCGTGAAATTCGCTGAGCCAGTGGCCCATGATGGGGCGGGTGGTGGTTCGCTCGGTTGTTCCGTCAGAATTAATATAGATGACATCAATTGTGGGTGTCGATGCGCCAAAACGAGCGCCATTTTGATCGAGGCCGTCCCATTCGAAATCGAAGGATTGGTTCGGCGTGGGCGTGAACAATTGCTCAATTAAGCGTCCGGCGATCTTGATCACCAGTTTTACCTGTTGGATTCCGGCTACGTTGGAGCCTGTTAGCGGAATTCTGAGCACCCGGTCATCTGATCGACCGAATACACGGTTACTGAAATAGACCAGGTCGAAGCCGGTTCCCACGATGGGTATTTTTTCGCCCACCGACATATTGTCGGGTCGAATGATTGAGCCCGCTGGACAAATTGCATTTTGCTTGACCGGCGTCTGCGTCATTTTTGGGAGAAGTGAAGGAGCGGGAGGCTTCGGAGCGTTTGGATTGCCTCCTATGATTAGCTCGGCTCGGCGGATTAGTATCGGAAAATAGTTGGTGTAGGAAATGTCCCAGTGGATTGTATAAAGGGGCGTAAACCCTCTCGCAATTTCCCTCAAATATTTTTCAAAAGATTCGTCAACATGGTTGTCGTCGACAATGATGCGACCGATTGGACTGGAGCATTGAAGGTCAACAGTAGGAGTGTTAACGCCCCTAGGTAGGGTAAACACATACTGAGCAACGGGTCCAGGAAGGGTGGCATCTCCCGGGCCGACAAAAAATGATTTTGGAAGCGCTTGTCCGTTGTAAGTAAGGTTACAAATGGGAGGAGTGCTAAAGGGCTGCCCTAAGATAACCAAAAGGTTGTGCACATCAAAAGCGGGGCTTGTCGTCTCGACATCCAGGTCTAAGATGACTCGCTTTCCAATCGCGACCGGCTCTTGATTTTGGAAGGAATTAAAGACTAGTTGATGAGCGCCAAATTCTTCACCCATGCCGGCACAGGATCTGTGCGATTCATTTGCGAGAGTGCTTAATAAAAAGCCGAAAACATCGACTTGATAGACTTGCCATTTAAAATTGGAAGGGATGCAACGATGATAGCCACCTATGAAATTAAATTTATGAAGCTGTCCCTGAGCCTGGAAATCGAAAACTAAAGGCATGGTGCCAGCTTTGATCTGCTCCTGTACGGCCTCGGAGCTGAGGTCCACTTCAAAGTTTAGCTGTTGTGCTAGAGTGTCAGAGCCTGCCAAGAATATAAGACAAACCGACAGCCTGGAGATAATTGTGAAAGTGACATTGATCATAGTGCTAAAGCGCGCCAGCATACGTACCTCTTCTTTCGCTTAGGTATTATGATCGGTATCGACACCTTTTACTTGATGCCGTATTTTATGAGACGGAAAAATGAGACGTTCCTAGGTCGCCGATAGGAGGCGGTATATCGCCGGGATTATCAAATTGTACCTGTCAAAATAAATTGTTTATAAATAACTTTTAAGAACATCTAGTTATAACCCAACCCAGATATTCCCCCAATCTTCTGTGCTGAGTAACGGCACAAGGTGATCGCGCAGGACAACCTGTGTTTCGTTATGAGGATGTCCGTACCGGCGCCGGCGCGCGCTCGCAACCGCCATTTTTAGATTTGGCATTCGCGACAACAGCAGACTTGAGGTGCTGGTCCGGCTTCCGTGATGGCCGAGCAATAAAATTTTGGTGGCGGAAAGGCCGGGGAGGGCAAAAGCCCACTCTTTTTCGGCGGATTTGGTGGAATCGCCGGGGACTACAATTGCCCGAAGGGCCACGACTGAACTGGCGTCGTTGCTGGTGTGAATGGAAGTGGGAAGCCATTCCGCATACGGCATGGATGTCGCCCGGCACTCCGCAATCCGCTTAACCATCCGCACTTTTTTCTCGGATGCCGCCCGCGCCGGCAAATTCATCCGGCACAGATTCGGCAAAAAATAATTCGCGCGGCCGGTAAAATTAATATGATCGCTGTCCCAGTGGCTCAAATGCAAAAAATTACGCTGTCCACGGCATAAGTTCATCACCCGTGACCATTGCGCCTTCTCACCGCCCATATCAAAGTGCCAACAACCCTCGGCATTCACCAAAGTGGTCCATAAACCCTGGCCCACATTCCACACCACGAAATGCTCGGTGGTTTCCCGCGCAACCGGCTTAGCTAAAAAAATCAACAAGAGGCAAAGGCACGCGCGCGACGCCATGGCACCTCCATCAGAAGCAAAAGCATATGCAGCGAGAGCGGGTACAAAAACAGCCAGGAGTTAAAAGTGATAAACGGCGCGGGCGGCGCCACCGGAAAATGCTCCAGCACAATCAGCAGCACGCGCCACATTTCATCAGTCACAACAACCAGCGGGGGAATCAAAGCGGCTAGCGCGCAAAGCGGAAATAAAACCGCGCCAATCACAGGCGTGACGACCACATTGCAAAGGATGGTCGAGGGCGCGCTCGGACAAAACGGAAACAACAGTAAATAGCAGGCGAGGCTCAAAGACAGATTCGGCCAGCGCGGAAACAGTGGCGGCAGGCAGATCGCCAACGCACATAACCAGCACATCAAGAACGACCTGGACCAAAGCCATCCTGGACTCACCGCCACAATAAGCACTAGTGTGACCAACTCAATCTGCAAAGGTGAGCCGCCAAACCTCCGGCACAGCAATTCACACAGGCGCCTGAGCCAGGCCCGAACCACCGGAGCACCAAAGCCGCTGAGCCAGCAATAAAATCCCAGGAGCCACAGCCGCCCCCGCGCCGGCATCCACTTCAACCAGCCTTCCATAAAATGTAAATGCGCGCCCGACACCACCAGCAGATGGATCAAGCCCGTATCGATAAACAATTGCCGGTGTGAGCCATCAGTGACCGATTGGCCACACACCAAAGCCGAATACAAACCGAAGTGCTTCGTTTGAGGCATCCATGTTTGGCAGTACTCAGCACCATGATGCAGCAGGTAACCAAATTCCAAATTCATCTCAAAGGTGGAATGCAAGATCGAGCGCGTGATCAAATCTTAAAAGAAATGCGAATGGCGTTCGGCTGTTTCCGAAGGCCGAATTTAAGATTATGAATTGTACGAGATAGATTCACCGCGCAGGCTTGGTTTTTCGAATCATATTGAGCAGTTATCCATGCTCAACGGTTGAGCAAATCGCTGAAACCCGCTTCCATACTCAAGTCCAGGGGTACCACCTGGTAGGAAGTCCACATTTTGTGTGGATAATTCTTAACCCAATCCTAATAACTCGGCACATTGACAGAAATTACGGGGAGGTACGTGCTTGAATCTTCATCAAATATTGCAAAAACCACACACTCCTCTATCATCATAACTGGAGGTAAGAATGAGGAAGCAGTCGGTCATAGTGACTCTAATTTTCCTGAGCAGCGCCAATCTTTTTGCCGCAGTACCGAAAAAGTTGTCGGTGTTTCCTGAAGGCGAGCGTCTGATCTACGGCCGACTTGTCGAGTCTTACCGTAAAAGCGACATGGCGCAGGTGATCCAGCAGCGTCAGCTACTCGAGAAAAATTATCCGCGCAGTGTGCATCTAGATAACTCCTACTACCTGACCGGCATGCTGCAGTTTCAAAATGCGCGTTACGGCGAGGCCATCCGCGATTTCAATGTTGTAACGGACCGTTATCCCCAGTCCAACAAGCGGCCCAGCGCTCTGTTCGCCATGGCCATCACCTATGAACGGCTGGGTTTGCAGCCACAGTCGGTGCGGGTGTGGGAGATCATCATGAAGGAATATCCCGGAAGCCAAGAGTCGCAGCGCGCATGGATGCATTTGCAAATGGGAAAGCAGGTTCGCGTA
>JANMVK010000791.1:0-3589 GCA_031392725.1 Pseudobdellovibrionaceae bacterium | reverse complement strand
CATGTCCCGGGCCGCCCCCCTCTAGAGCTTGGGGGTTTAGGGCGTCCAGGATTTCGACAATGACTATCTCCTAGTCACCCTCTTCTTCACGCGTTCGCCCTTTATCATTCGGCGCAGGCCATAGCCGACCGGCATGGCGAGCAGCCAAGTGATATGCACCACAGGTGAAGCCATCGCGCCCGAGATCAGAACGTCGCCGAATTTTTCGACCAAAACACCCGGCTCGGCGCCCTTGGATAGCAGGACAAAAGCGTTAAATAAAATAATCAGGGCAAAACTTAAGACAAATCCCAGATTGGACAAAATCGCATTTTGGATGCACTGGCGCACCGACACCGAGAAGAATCCCACCACTAGACCCGCGAGCGCCACCACTGGGGAATAGGGATCGCGTTCCATATAATCAAAATAGATCGCCGTTCCCATCAGCAACCCGCAAAACAGCATTACGGAATTGCGCAGGGAGGAATCCCG
The DNA here is from genome assembly GCA_031392725.1 of Pseudobdellovibrionaceae bacterium. Classification (GTDB taxonomy): domain Bacteria; phylum Bdellovibrionota; class Bdellovibrionia; order Bdellovibrionales; family UBA1609; genus JALHOQ01. The sequence continues at coordinate 3,115 of JANMVK010000791.1, read as the reverse complement.
GAAAATATTCATTATCCAGAGGCGGTTGTTAGGTTGTGAGGACCGTTTGCCCACTTAAGACGCGACAGACACCCGGTTGCGGCCGGTATTTTTAGAATTGTAGAGCGCCTTATCCGAGCGCTCATAAATGAATTCCCAGGCGGAGTCCTTCTCATTCTTAAAGGCGATCCCGATGGAAATGGTGATGGGCAGCTTTTTGCCCTCAAATTTAAATTCATGATTCTCGATTGTGGCGCGGATCCGCTCGCCGATTTCCTCCGCCTGGCGCGGCGGGCTGCCGAGCAGCAGAAGAGCAAACTCTTCGCCACCGGCGCGGGCAAAAAAGTCGTTGCCGCGAATCAGTTTATCGCGAATCACAGCCGCGATCTCAGCGAGCACATAATCTCCGGCCGGGTGGCCGTAGGTGTCGTTGACGTTCTTAAATTTATCGATATCAAACAACATTAAGGTGAAGGTGATGCCGAGCAGCTCAGAGCGCTTGTAAAGCTCAGGTGCTTTCGCCATCAAAGCGCCGCGATTGGCGATGCTGGTGAGGGCGTCGGTCAAACCGCGGTCAAACGTCGCGGCCGAGGCCACGGTCTCAATCGATCCGCGCTCGAGGAATTTAAAAATAATGTTTCCGACTTTAATTTGATCATTGTTGGTGAGCTTATGCGGCATCAACGGCTGGATCTGACGGCCATTGACCACGGTCTTATTGGTCGACTCTAAATCAATCACCGAAACATCGCCGCCGGCCATCACCAGCTTGGCGTGAAATTTACTAACACTGCGGTCATCGACAAAAATATGAGCGGTGGGAGCGCGGCCGATAATTCGGTCGGTGTCTTCGATCGGCCATTGACGGCCCACGCTGGCGACAGGGCCGACCAGCATCACGAGTGATGGAGGGGCTTGTCCCGCTTGGGCAATGCGGAGTTTGAAAGTGTCGCTCTGAAGCACACTTGTCTTATCCGTGAGGTCCTTACTATCTTCGTCGCCGCCGTTTGTTCCCATTGACTATATTATTACCTTTCAAACCGCATCACACAACTTATTGACGCAGGATTTTTTCAGCATGCCTTTTGCCTAGCTCGACTCCCGGCTGGTTGTAGGCATCAATATTTATATGTTCACCCAGTAACGCGATCACCATCTGCCATAACATGAAGGTGGCGCCCAAAGTCTGCTCGTTCAAGGTGTGAAGCTCGATGCTGGTATAGGGAACCTTAGCATCGACCAAAGACTGTTCAAAGGCCTGGGCCTCGGCTCCCAACACGCCGCCGAGCGAAATGGTTTTGTGGTGAAATGGCATTTCCGGGAACACTTGCGCCTTAAACGCTTCTCCGGCGGCTTCTACCGAACGCACGCGGGTCAGCATCACATGTTTATCAGGATGCCCTTCCATTAATTGCTGCAATAACGAATGTTGATCGCGCGGACCGATGCACGAGATCGGCGTACTCACTCTGCGCGCGGGTTTTCCGGCACGATCCAATTTTTTAGCCAATGATTCGGACCACAGCTGTTGCCACCACTGACCGAAAGTTTTCAGCGCTTCCGAATAAGTCCACAGTTGCGTGATCCATTGACCGCGCTCCCAACTGCGCAACACGCCCGCGGCTAAATTGGCGGCCATGTCGACATTGCTGAGCGACCAGCGGGCGCCTTCGCGGAATTCAAAGCGACTTAGACCCATCAGTCCCGCGGGAAACATTCCCACCGGGCTCAGCACACCAAACCGTCCGCCCACATCTTGGGGAATCCATAAACACGGCAGATTTTCTTTTTTAGCCCAGTTCTGTAAAGCGCCGTTGCCGGGGCTTGCGATCACGGTCACTTTGTTAGGCTTAATCCAGCTCTTGTCGGAATGAGCGAGGCGCTCAACCCAAGACAATGTCTCCAACGTCGATCCGGATTTGGAAATAATCACGATATGGCGGTCACGCCAATCGCCGAGGTTGCGCAGCTGATCCCATTTGTAGCGGTCCACGGCTTCCAGAAAAAACACATTGGTGTCGGAGCTGGAGCGGAAACATTCGGAAATCACCTGAGTGCCGAGACTTGAACCCCCGATGCCGATCACCAGCACACCGCCGGCGCTGCCCAACTCTTCCAAGCGGCGCTCCACAGATTCCCAGGCTTCATCATTGTCGATCAGGCGTACAAAACCCGAAGCCGGGTTGGCGGTGATCTTGGGCCATAAATCGCGCAGGGCCGCGACAGTCGCAGAATCCACCGGCTCCCCGTGACGAATTTCAATCATGCGATGGCCACATCTTCCTCAATCCGGTGATAACCATGCCATTCTTTAAGGCGGCCGCGCGGGCGGGAGTTCTCTCCCTCTTCCGGATATTCAAATAGAACATAAATCAGTTTGGTAATCTTGCCTAAAGATCCGATGTCGAGGGATGTCAGATCGGTCCACGTGCCGGTGTTGAAGTACTCCATATTTTCCGCGAACTGGCGGTACTGATAAACGTGGCTATGGCCAAAACACACCGTGTGAACCCGCTCATCCTGCAGCACGCGGCGGGCCGACTCGCTTAAATCCGGGAACACCGCGCTCTCCAAAAACACCCGCACGATCCGCGAGAACGGGAACATGCGGCGCGGGTCATTGCCCAAAGCGGATTTAGCGAAATAGACGATGAGGCTGAATAAATTGACGACGGTGAACCAAAACTCGTTCACCAGAGCCCAGCGGATCATATTTTTAAACGGCCGGATTTTATCGACATGCGGATACGATTGTTTGATCTTCAGCACGAACTCCACAAAAAAGTGGGAGCCAAACGGCAAATTCAAGATCGGCTCCGGCAGATTCTTTTTCAAAAAGAACTTGCGCGGATCCAGGCGGTTGGCCGCTTCGTGCATATGGCCATGCTCGATGTGCACACCATCAAAGAAGTACACGATATTTTTATAGTGAATGGTGGTGCCGATCACTTCATTTAAAAAAGCGCGGCACGCGGGCCACAGCATGGCTTGATCGTGATTGCCCACCACATAAGTCACGGTGTTGCCGGGTTTAGCGGCGAAATCGCGGATGGCTTTAAAAAATGCCGGGTGGCCGGCGATAATCCGGCCTCTTAAGTCATTCGGGAGCTGGTTTGGATATCGCATTGCTGGTCAA
>JANMVK010000060.1:0-2204 GCA_031392725.1 Pseudobdellovibrionaceae bacterium | reverse complement strand
ACTTTCCTGGAAACTAAGCGTCGCCGCAGCGACGCATGGTTTCCAGGAAAGTAACGGCGCACCCTCGATTATAGGCGCTGGCAGTTGCGCACAATCAATTGCGAATGAGGCATGGGACGCTCTGTGCCAACCGAGAGCATCAGCGACCTCAGAGTGCGGCGTGAGCCCACGCGCTCGCCGTACTCCATCTGGTCCAGGAGAATCTGCATATTCTCAGGCTTATGTTCCATTCGGTCGGGCAGCCATTCCGAGTCGAATTGTTTGTAGTGAGCCGCGAATTCCCCGCGAGACTTCGTGCGCGTGACGATTAGGAAATCCTTGCGGTCGAGAAAGTACCCCAAATTGCCTTTGCCCTTCTCCCGGATATGAACCCAGTCGCCGGCCTCATCCCGCTGGCGGACCACGTCGTCGGGCCCGAGCTTAATGTCATCAAACGGCGAATTCACAAAAAAGATCTGTCCCAATAAGCAAAATGCGGCCTCGACAAAGCCCATCTGCGCCTTCACCACCGGAGACTTCGCGGTTCCCACAACTGGCGTGATCTCACAGCTCGATTCGCGCTGCCGCCACTTAAAGGTCCAGGCGTCACTTTGCAACTTTTCAACTTCCTTGGGATACATTTGCGCGAATCGCGCTAAAGCGGGCTGCGTCGGCTGAGTTTCCACATCACACACCGTAGAGGTGTATTTGGACAACGGCTGCAGCTTCAGCATCCGGTCTTTGACCAAATTGACGTCGCTCTGATGGGCGCACCCGCCAAGCAAAACAGCCAGCAAAATTAATTTAGACATATTGGCCCTGGAAGGCCCGTTCATTGCGCATGAAATCGAGCATACCCTGGTAAGTTTCCATTTTGTAGCTCGACCAGGCCGGCGCCACCAGTTCGTCCCAGCGCGACGATAACGCCGACAAACGATGAACCGCGATATCTCCGCGCAAATGCTGGAGGAACAAACAACTGCGCCGAAAATAATCCTCGCGCGTCAGCGGCATAAATTCACCGCGCGCGTACTGTTCCGCCAGTGGCGTATCTTTTAAGACATGCAGATGATGAAGTTTCACGTTGTGAACCGGCAAGGCGTTCACTCTCACCGCCGACTCGCGGGCGTCCTCGTCCGTCTCGCCGGGCGCGCCGAAAATCAAATGCACGCCCAAATTCACCTCAGGACAATGTTTCGCGATTTTCTCTAAAGCGGCAACCGAGGCCTCCGCCGTGTGGCCCCTCCGCATCCATTTTAAAATTTCATTATCAAAAGATTGCAGACCCATTTCCACCGACACAAATGTGCGCTGGGAATATTCATGGCACAGGTCTAAAAAGGCCTGCGACACACAATCCGGCCGCGTACCCACCACCACTCCGACCACACCGGGATAGCTCAGCGCGATTTCAAACTGTTCGCGCAGGCGGCTGACTTTGGCAAAAGTCGTGGTGTAGGCCTGGAAATAAACCAGAAATTTTTCCGCGCCCCGGGCCTCGATCATGGTCACCCGCACTTCTTCAATCTGCTGCCGCAAAGGCTTTTCTAGGTTTTCGGAATAGGCGGCTGACCCCCATTGATCGCAAAAGTTACAGGTCTGCATGCCCTTAAGACCTTCCCGATTGGGGCAGGTGTCGGCGACGGCCACCGAGATTTTGTAAACTTTGGCGCCAAATCGCTCCTTGTAGAAGCGGCTGATGGGAAAATAGGGCACCATAGGTTGACTCATGACAATTCGAATAAAATGATCTAAGCCCTTTTACAACTAAACTATGATGCCATTACCGCCAAATATCCAGATTTTCTATACCGGAGACGGCAGCCCCACGCTGGTGTTCAGCCGCGCCGATGGCTATGTCGAAAAAATGCACCACGCCGCGGGTGCCTTGAGCGAAAGTATTTATATTTACCATCATGCCGTGCTGCAGATCCTGCAACTCGACAATCCGCCGCAGATTTTGTCGCTGGGCCTCGGCATGGGTTACAACGAATTTCTGACCATGGCGGAGTTTTACCGGGCCGGCGTGCGGGATTACAAAGTGTGGAGTTTTGAAAACATCCCCGCGCTGCGCGAAGGCTTCCGCTCTTGGATCAACGGCGAGCCCGCCACTGAACTCACGAAAGTGATCGAGCAAGTGGCGCGAATGGTGTGCGCCCATTTTTCCATTCCCGCAACGATCTTGCGTGAGTTTATGCTGGAGGGACTCAACAGCGGAAAACTCG
>JANMVK010000052.1:0-2181 GCA_031392725.1 Pseudobdellovibrionaceae bacterium | reverse complement strand
GATGGCGAGAGCGGCGAGATGGGCCACCACTTTGCCTTGTTCAACAAAATAAATTCGGCCATCGAGTTCAGCCGAAAAATCCTGAGGCGTGTTCATCGACACTTCAGCTTCGAGTTGCACACTGACTTCGGTGCCGGCCGCCACGCTTAACTGCGCGGGGAGCGAGAGGCGCATGTCACTGGGCGCCTCAACCAAAACGTTCAACACCATATCTTTGGTGGAAATGTTTTTCACCGTGACGGTCTTGGACACTTTGCGGGACGTGCCGACTTGAATCCGGCCCAAACTCAGCGCGTGGGGCGAAACTATAATTTTAGCTTGAATGGCTTTATCCACCTGCACGCGTCCGGCGCCCTGAAGAGTCATGGGCACGTTGCCGTTTTCGTTTTTCAAAACCTTCGCCGTATCCATCACCAGGCTTTTCAACTCTTGCACGGTCAGCTCAGGATGCGCTTGGCGCATCAAGGCCATAACGCCCGACATATGAGGCGCCGCCATGGAGGTGCCGCTCATCTGGGTTGCGGCTTTGCCTTCACCCATTGCCGCCGAAGTGATGGCCTGGCCGGGAGCCGCGATTTCGGGTTTAAACAAATTATCTTCCGAGCGCGGGCCTTTCGAGGAGAAGTCCGTGATGGAATCAATTAGCTCTGGTTCGAAAATCTTGTCGTTGGTTTTAAATTGAACGCGGATTTCGGTGGCCGCCAAATCCAATACAATCTTGGAACCCATATTGTTGCCGATCATTACGGCGGGAATCTCATAGTGGCCATCGCCACCCATGGGGAACGCCCGATCGCCGGGTTCGTTGTTCACCACCACCACGCCGATCGCGCCGGCTTCACTGGCGCGTTTTACTTTTTCCGCAAACGGAACTTTACCGCGCAAAATCAAGGCGACGTTGCCATTGAGTTTGGCCTTTTCTTCTTCGGTTAAATCCTTGTCAGCCAAACCGATAAAAACCAGCGGGCCTTCCACCGAGCCGATGTCTTCGACGGGTTTTGAGATCGGGCCTTGCACGGCCTTGGCCAGCCAGGTGCCGCCGTCAGCGCCGGTGAAGCGCACGGCGCCGAACTGCCAGTTATGCATGGAACCATCCACGCTGGCCGCGATGGAAATGGCGTCGTCGGCGGTTCCAGGCGAGCCCACTATATAGTCAACGGGACCGGAGTTGCCGGCCGAAGCCACGACCACGGTGCCCGCGCGGGTTAAATTCTTGGTGGCTTCAGCATATAAAATCTGCGGTTGGCCGAAGCCGCCGCCGAGAGACAGGTTGACCACGTCGAGGCGGTCCTTAGGATCCAAATCCAAATCGGGATCGGCGGCGAATTCAAAACCGGCGATGACCACGGCGTCCATGGTGGAGCCGTCTTTGCCGAAGACTTTCACGCCATAAATTGTGGCGTCGGGCGCGACACCCGAATATGTGACGCGGCCGTCGCCGATTCCGGCCACGGTTCCCGAAACGTGCGTGCCATGTCCCGCTTCATCGAGGGGATTGGCATCAGGTTGGGGCAAGTGATTCTGTGAGAAGGGCGAGGCGGCATCGAAAGTGGTGCCGACCAAGTCAATTCCGCCCACGACCTTGGCATTGGGAAAAGCGGCGTTGGGTAAAGCGGGATTGATAGCAGCGAAATCCGCTTTGTTGCCTGAACCGCCGAGCATGCTGTGAGTGTAATCCACGCCGGTGTCGAGAACTCCCACGCGCATACCTTTACCGGTGAAACCCAGCTCATGAGCTTTTTCGCTTCCGATAAAACTCACCGAAGTGGTGGAGCTGGTGAGACGGGGCGCGGGAGTGGCGTCGACCACTTGCGGGCGCGCCATTTGGCGGACGGGATTCACGGCTCGGACTCCAGCCAATGCGTGAATGGCGCCGGCTAAATCCGCGGGAGCGTAAACGGCCACACCGTTTAAGGTCAGGCGGTAGCGGTAGATCACTTGCGCTTGTGGCGCGACGGCTTTCATTTTCTGCTCAAACTGCGCTTGCTCTTCCAGCACTTTGGCTTTGGCCCCCTCGGGAATTTCCAAACCGGCCGGTGTGTTTTTAGCGACCGCCAATAGGGCGGGTGATTCCAAAGTTACGACGAACAGTTCCGGCACCACGCCAATCTGGCGGTTGCTAAACAGATCGGCCGGATCTTTTCCGGGTTCTGATTGTGGTTTGTTCTGTGTGCAGGCGAC